>CAYSHJ010000385.1:0-6494 GCA_964430385.1 uncultured Planctomycetaceae bacterium | reverse complement strand
CCGTGGAAGCGAATCAAGACACGTTTTCCAAGGAAGCTGGAAAGTTGGTGGCAGGCATTAGTCCCGTCGTGACCGCCGCCTTGCAAGACCAGGCCGAGAAGGACATGCCGCTGTTCATGCAAATCATCGACAAGCAGCGCGACGAATTGATGAGCAGCCTGCCCGAGCGAATGTCGGCCAAAGTCGAAACGCATCACCACGTATTGCTGCGCAAACACGAGAAACTCATCCAAGAAGAGTTTCCCACCGTGCAGAACCCGGAAATACGCGAACGCATGATGGTCAACACGGTCGCAGCGTTGGATAGGCTCGTGAAGAAATACTACGTCGACGAATTCAAGAAGGAATTCCAGACGATGTCCGAGACCTGGAACGATTTCCCGCGTGCGGATATTCCGGGAGCTGATGACCCCTCGCTGGATAAGCAACTCGTGGGAGAACTGTTGGAGTTGGTGCCACTGATGTTCACGGGACAACGGAGTTTGTTACTGAAGTGACGGTCCAAGAAGTGGCTGTCCAAATCGCGTGACATTCCCGTTCTTCACACCAGAGATTTCTACTCGTTCCAGGAAAGGGTCCAGCATGAGTACCCCGAATCCAGCATCGGCCGCCAGCTCCGGAGTCGCCGATCGCATCGACAGACTGTCCCGGCAATTGTCTCAGCAAGAAGCCGCATTGAACCGGTCGACCCGTTGGATGGGCATCTTCGGGCTCATCGCACTTGTTCTTCTGTCCGGCTACTTTTACTACGGTTATCACATGATCGCCGATCTGCTTGAGCCAAAAATGTTGGTTCCATACGCCGCCGGAATGCTGAATGAGCGCTTGCCAGACGCTCGGAAAGCAATCGTTATCCAGATCAACGACGCCGCGCCAGGCTGGGCCGCCGAGATCAGCAAAAACCTTCAAAAGGCGATCCCCACAGGTCGAGAAAAACTGGAAGTTTACGTGATGGAGCAGACCGACGAACTGCTCGGCAAAGCCACCAGCCTGACCGAGGACAAGTTCCGCACGACCATCCGCGAGAACCGCGAATTGCTCGATCAGGGCTTCAAAGAATTGGCCGACAGCGAAACACTTTCGGATGAAACCTTGCAAGCGTTGGTTGAGGCTCTGGAGCAGCAGTTGAAATCCGACATGCAGGAGCAGGCAGAAACGGTCTTGGAAACGTTGCGGCTGCTATCGAGCCGCGTGAAGCGGTTACAGGCTGGCACAAATCTGGATAGTGAGGAGAAACATCAGCGCCGCGTTCTGATGATTGCTCGACGTCTGCAATTGATGGAAGCTGACCCGCGACCCATCAACGTCCCTAAGCTCACGTTTGCCACTCCGAAAACGACCGCCAAGGACGACGAACAACCCAAGGACGACGCGGACTCCAAGGGCGACAAGCCAAACGAAGAGAAGCCCGACGCCAAAGACGACGCCAAGGACTCCAAGCCCGCGGACGCGGAATCGAAAACGGACAGAGGCGAAACAAAGGACGAAGAACCGGCCAGCGAGAAAGCGAGCGACAAGCCCGCCGACGGGACGTAATCCGAGATCGATGCGAAGATGGCTGATTAATCGCTCGTGGGACTGAATTCGTGACGCGTGCGCTCACGTCGATCAATCACCGCAACGAACTTTGTCTCGATGAACTGGCTGAAAGGAATCCTGACTCCGCCGCTGATTGTGCTCGCGGCACTCCTCATGTGGATCGAGATGATCTGCGACGCGGCGAGACCCACGCACTCATAAGGCATTTCGACCTGGCGCGTCCGCACGGACTTGCCCGTTTAGCCGCTTGGCGGAACGCCGAGATAGAGATAAGCTCTCTTACGATCACGCGGACTGCGGCACGATCGGGAGACGGTGATGTTTCAGGTTCTGGGTGGACCGAAGCGGCTCTGCAACGGCGTCACGCGCCGTGATCTGCTGAGCGTTGGCGGATTGAGCCTTCTGGGCGTCGGCCTGCCTGCGCTGTTTTCGACCGTGACGCCAGCGAAGTTAGCAGCCGAGAAGTCCTCGGACACAACGCTGCCCGGATTCGGTCGCGCCAAAAACGTGATCCTGCTGTACCTGTTCGGCGGGCCGAGTCATCTGGAGATGCTCGACATGAAGCCGTATGCTCCCGTGGAGGTGCGCGGCAAGTTGCAACCGATCGAGTCGTCACTGAGCGGCCTCAACGTGTGCGAGCACTTGGCGAACATGGCGAAGGTCATGGATCGCGTGACCGTGGTTCGCTCGCTGACGCATCCGTGGAATTTTCATGGGATGCAGTACGCGACCACCGGAGCGCCCGAAGGAAGTGTGCCTCTGGAAGAGACGCTGGGGCATCCACAGCACCAACCGTTCTTGGGATCGGTCGTGCATTACTACGATCAGCAACGCCACGGATCAACGCCGCAGGGTGCGATCCCGGACAACATCGTGCTTCCGTTCCTGCTCAGCAGCCGACGGTCGGCGGCCCGATACACGGCTCCGTCGGCGATGTATTTGGGGAGTCGTTTCGATCCGATCTGGACCGAGTTCCGTGGCGAAGCGACGCGCCGCATGTTGCGTCGCTCGTTCGGGCCGCCGGCGGAGTTCGCTGATCCGTACCTCGGCGTGCAACGCGACTGTCGCTTTTTGATCGCCGCGGAAGCCGACTTGCCGGCCGATCTGTCTCTCGACCGGCTTCACCGCCGTCGTTCGTTGCTGGACCAACTGGAAACGCTGCGTCGTGGCCTCGACCAGCAAGCATCGCGAACCAAACTCGATCAAAAGCGCGAGCTGGCGTTTTCGCTGCTCGACTCGCGGACGATTCGTTCGGCGTTTGACCTCGATCAAGAATCGGCGAGTCTTCGCGACGCCTACGGCATGACGTTGTTCGGTCAATCGACGCTGCAAGCTCGACGCTTGGTCGAGGCGGGTTGCCGATTCGTGACCGTCGTGTGGGACGAATTCGGCCAACTCAACGCCGGCTGGGACACGCACGTCGATCACTACAACCGACTCCAGAACGAACTGCTGCCGGGACTCGACCTCGCCTTCTCGGCGTTGATTCGCGACTTGGAAGAGCGCGGAATGCTCGACGACACGTTGGTCTTGGTGATGAACGAGATGGGCCGCACGCCGCGCTTCGAGGGCGAAGGCCGAGGCCATTGGGGCCGTGCCTATTCCAACTTTTTCGCCGGCGCGGGACTCAAACGCGGCAACATCATCGGCCGCACGGACTCGATTGGAGCAACCGTCGCCGACCGGCCGCTCACGGCCAAGGACATCCTGGCGACCATCTACCACCTGATCGGCATCAACCCCAACTCGACGCTGACCGATGTTCTCAACCGCCCCGTCCCGCTGTGCCACGACGGCAAAGTGATTCCCGAAATGCTGGCGTAGGCGTCGACGTCGGGTGAGTCGAGTCATCGAGACGCACCGAATCGCTCACGAGACTCACGCCCAACGCGGCCGACTATGATTATCACCGCGCGCGAGGATATTCAGTAGTTCCAAGTTTGACATGAGAGCTATCTGCCTTTATCCCGAAGGGATTGCGTCACATAGCCCAGGGTAGCCGCGAAGCGCGGCAACCCTGGGCTATGTGACGTAACCGCTTCGCGGTATCGGGCCACGAGCCATTCTTTTCGAGTTCATGATTTATCCGATCTCATTCGCCAAGGCCCTCAACTCACAGACGCGTTCCCTTCATCCTATGAGTTCCCTTCATCCATGAGCTTCCTCCAACCACTTCTGCTCGCCGGGCTGCCGCTCATCGCGCTGCCGATCTTGATTCACCTGATTAACCAGCGGCGGTTTCAGACGATTCGCTGGGGGGCGATGATGTTTCTGTTGGCGGCGAATCGGATGTCGCGCGGGTATGCGAAGCTCCGGCAATGGCTGATCCTGCTGTTCCGCACATTGGCGATCGCGGGGCTGATCGTCGGCGTCGCGCGGCCGTTGGCGAGCGGCTGGCTGGGACTGACCGCCGGAGGCCGCCCGGACACGACGATCATTCTGCTGGACCGCTCGCCCAGCATGCGACAGCAAGGCGAAGGGCAAGTTGGCACGAAGCTCGACACTGGCCGGCAGCAATTGGCTCGGTCGCTGAGCCTGCTCGGCTCAGCAAAATGGGTGCTGATCGAGAGCACGACGAATCTGCCTCGCGAAATCGAATCGCCCGATGCGCTGATGAATTTGCCCGCAACCGAACCGGCCAGCGCGTCGGCCGATTTGCCGGCGATGCTGCAAGCGGCTCGCGATTACATTCAGGCGAACAAGTCGGGACGGACGGAAATTTGGATTTGCTCGGACATCCGCGCCAACGACTGGAATGCCGAGAGCGGTCGCTGGGCAACGCTGCGGGATGCATTCCTCGAACTCACGCAAGGCGTGCGGTTTCATTTGCTGGCATACCCGCACGCGGCGACGGGCAACGTGGCGGTGCGCGTGACCAACGTGCGACGGCAGCAAGGCAGCGACAGCGCCGAGTTGCTCGTGTCGCTGAAGCTCACGCGCGAGGACGCAAGCCCAAGTAACCCGAAGCGTGAGCGAGGGCCTAATTCCACCGACGATCCCTCGCTCACGCTTCGGGTTACTGTGCCGATCTCGTTTGAGATCGAAGGAGCACGCTCGGAAATCACCGTCGAGATGACCGGTTCGCAGTTCGAGTTGAAAGATCACCGCATCCCGATCGAGCGGCAGAAGGAGCGCGGTTGGGGAAAGGTCTCGATTCCGGCCGATGCAAATTCGGCGGACAACGATTTCTATTTCGTGTTCGATCAACCGGCAGTACGGCAGACGATCATTGTGGCCGACGACGCGAACGCCGCTCGGCCGTTGCAACTGTCGGCGGCAATCTCGCCCGATCCGGCCGTGCGCTGCGCAGCCGAAGTGCTCACAGTCGATCAACTGCCGACCGTCGAATGGGATCAGATTTCGCTCGTGCTTTGGCAGGCCGCGCTGCCGGAGGGTCCAGCATCGGACGCCGTGCAGGCGTTCGTGGACCGCGGCGGACAAGTCGTTTTCTTTCCGAGTCAAAGCGTGACGAGCGAGTCGTTCGCGGGAGCGTCATGGCAGTCGTGGGCCGAAACTCCTGACGGCATCGCGATCGAAACGTGGCGCGGCGATCAAGACGTGCTGGCGCATACGCAAAGCGGCGCGGCGCTGCCGGTCGGTCAGTTGCAAGTCCGCAAGTATTGCGGCCTGTCCGGCGAACACATTCCGCTGGCGACGCTCAAAGGCGGAGCACCGTTGCTGGCTCGCGTGACGACGAATCGCGGCGGTGTGTATTTCTGTGCGACGACTCCAGCGGCCGGCGATTCGTCCCTGGCGGAGAACGGAGTCGTCTTGTATGTGCTCGTGCAACGCGCGCTCGCGAGCGGTGCGGCGGTGCTCGGCAATACTCGGCAACTTGTGGCTGGGGATGTCTCCGGCGAACAGCCGACCGCTTGGCAACAACTCGCCGGTCCGCCGGAAGCGATCTCGACCGAGTTCGCGTTTCACGGCGGCGTTTATTCAGCGGCCGAGCGACTGCTGGCGCTCAACCGCACGACGGCCGAAGATCAGGCAGCGGTGTTGCCCGATCGGCAAGTCGCCGAACTGTTTCAAGGGCTCGACTTCGCTCGTGTCGACGACAAAGCCGGCAACCTCGCCGCGCTGATTCAAGAAATTTGGCGACTGTTCCTCGTGGCGATGATGATCGCGTTGATCGTCGAAGCGGCATTGTGTCTGCCGCGTTTGAATCCGCGCGTCGCCAACGCACCAGCAAACGATCGCTGGCGAGCGGGGGGCGTCAGCCCCCCGGTGGAAGCGAATGCCACCGACCTGCGAACCGGGGGGTTGACGCCCCCCGCTAGCCACGAGCCGATCCTGGATCGGGGGCGGGCATGAACTCCACCCGCTCACTCACATTCTTGTGGACTCCCGGATCGTTGACCGTTTCGGTCATTGCGGTCTTGGTCGCGGCCGGCTTCTGCTGGGCGGCGTGGCGGCGATCTGGTTATCGGCCATCATTTGGGATGCTGGAATTGCTGCGATTGCTGATCGTCGCGCTGGCGGCGGTGATGTTCAATCAGCCGGAATGGGTCGAGGAATTTCGGCCGGTCGAACAGCCGTCAATCGCGGTGTTGTGGGATGATTCGACCAGCATGGGGACTCGCGATGTCGCGCCCAGCAGTTCGCCGGGGACGCCGAACTCGACGCTGATGGCTCGCCAAGAGGCCATCGCCGGACTGATCGAAGCGTCGGCGTGGTCGAAGCTGAACGAGCGGATGAATGTCGTCATCCAGCCGTTTGCGTCGCCGCAGCCAGGACGCGGGACCGATCTGCACGAGCCGCTGGTGCAGGCTCCGGAGAAGTTCAAGAACTTGCTGGGCATCGTGCTGATCTCAGATGGCGATTGGAACGAAGGTCCGCCGCCGGTGGAGGCGGCCTCGCGTCTGCGATTGAAAGGAGTGCCGGTCTTTACGGTCCCGGTGGGCAGTCCGAATCGGCTGCCCGATTTGGAATTGCTCAGCCTCGACGCGCCGACG
>CAYSHJ010000384.1:0-20971 GCA_964430385.1 uncultured Planctomycetaceae bacterium | reverse complement strand
GGCTGGGGCGAGTCGTTGATCACGTGGCCGAGAAACCGGACGAGCAGCTTTATGGTCTCGTTCTGAACGGCGGTCTGCCGCAGGCGTTTCAAGCGGACAAAGTGGCCGTGCCAGTGGTGGCTCAGTTGGAGGCGTTGCTTCCCGCGGGCGATACGGCTCCCGCAAAAGCTCAGTTGTTGAGAAAGCTGAGCACAGCCGGTCAAACCGCCGGCGGGCCGGTCGACTTTTTGCGAACTCAGGCGGCGGCCGTGTATCGAGCGGCCGAGCGATTGCACGACGCGACGGCCAAGTACCAGTCGTCAGTGACGTATCCCGAAGGGGAAGTCGGCCCGCAACTGCGGCGAGCGGCTCAAATCCTTTCCGCCGATCTGGGAGTACGAGTCTTGTACGCCACTCAGGGAGGCTATGACACGCACGCGACGCAAAAGGATGCGCATGCCGGATTGCTCGATCACCTCGCGCAATCGTTGGCCGCGTTCCAGAAAGACCTCGAAGCCTTGAAGCAATCCGACCGAGTCACCGTGCTCGTCTTCAGTGAGTTCGGCCGCCGCGTGGACGAGAATGCCAGTCAAGGCACCGATCACGGAGCCGCCTCCTGCTTGTTCGCGCTCGGAGAAAAAGTCAAAGGCGGATTGCTTGGCCAACACCCCAGCTTGGAGAAACTCGGCGAAGGCGACCTGGTCTTCAATACCGACTTCCGATCAGTGTATGCCTCGCTGCTAGATGGCTGGTTGGGTTGCCCGGCCGAGAAACTGCTCGACCAAAAATTCGAGCCGCTGCCGCTGTTTGGGTAACTACACGGCCACGCTTCGACAAACAGCGGCGCTCAGCCGAACTCGGTGAAGTCGATTTGATTTTCAACACCCGCTTCCGTCCGAGCTCGATGCTTGATTGCGGCTTGGCACGTGACATCTTAGCGTGGCGGACATCATTTGGAGCGCTCGACCGCAGACGCCGGAATCGCGCGCGGAGCGTGAGGCATTGAGTCTGATTCACTTCCTGCGCGACCAGGGCCTGGAGACCTACCCTGCGAGTTCTTCGGCTACGGATTGGGCACCCACTCGGGAAGCCGTTTGCGGAGCAAGCGGACGAAGGCGTGGAACTCGTCATCGCTCGAACCGACGTACGGCGGTAGCAACCGCAGCGGGAATTCGGGGTCGTACATCTTCTCGAACAGCTTGTCATATGAGCCGTCGATGCGATTGTCCGGGACCGTTTCGAACAGCGTTTGAATGACAATGTCGACTTCCCGCTGGATCGACACCATGGCGGCGACATCGCGGCGGCGGCCGGCTTCCCACAGAGCTTTCAGTTTCGGCCAGTTCATGACGAACGACGCCAGGATGCCGCAATCGCCGAACAGCGAGCCGTAAACATACCCGCCTTCCGACAGGAAATGCTGTAACTGCGGCGCGTCTTCCATAAGACTGCGAAGGTGCGACTGCGAATCACCACAATTCTTGGTCGCGACCAGATTCGGGTGGGCTTCCGCGAGTCGTCCATATTCCTTTCCCGTGACCATCCGTTTGGATCGCGGCAGGTTGTAGTGAATGAACTGGCAATCAGGAAACCGGCCGCAGACTCCGTCGAAGAAGTTGAACAGTTCGACCTCGGCCAGCGCGCCCCAGCTCGGTAGCGAGATCTGAAAGTGTCGGACACCCTGGTCACGGCAGCGTTCGATACGCTCGCAGATCGTTCCGAGCGACAGGTTGATCACCCCGACCATCGGCTCGGAGTTCTCCTGCCGCATCTCGTCCGCGAAGGCCGCCACGATCTGGTCGAACTGACGTTCCGTCACGGCGTAACCTTCACCGGCAGTGCCGAAGACGTACAAGTGTTTCGTCCCCTGCGCGATCGTTGTTCGCACTCCGCGACGAAAGATCGTTTCGGCGAAACGACCGTCCGCGTCCCAGGGAATACAGCAGGTCGCCATGATGCCACTGGGATATCGTTTCATGAGCAGATCCTCACTTTCTTGATTTCACAATGCTTGGCACCGCTCCCGTAAACACGAAACCGGTCGTTACTTCAAGGAACTGAGATACGCCAGCAGGTCGGCGACTTGCTGTGCGGTCATGTCGCGGAGCAGCAGGTCCGGCATCAGGGACTGTCGTTGCGGGACGAGCTGTTCGATCTTCTTCGTGGGAATACGGCTGACTTTGTCCTGGGCGTCTTTGAGGACGACTTCGTCGTCGTCCTTCTGGACCAAGAGACCCGTCAGGATGCGGCCATCGTCAGTCTCCACGAGATGGGTGACATACTTGGGTTCGATCAACTTCGACGGTTCGAGGATGCTCTCCAGCAGTTGAGCGCGAGTAAGTTTCTTGCCGATTGTTGTCAGTTCCGGTCCGACCTCTTTGCCGTCTTTGTGGATGCGGTGACAGTTCTTGCACGACACGCCGGAGGTCTCAAAGAACACTCGTTTTCCGTGCTCCGGATCGCCAGGCAGCGAGAGAATCTGCTCCGACGGCACCACGCTTCCCAGCCGCTTGACGCGCTGCTCCGGCGGAAGAAAACGCTCGAAGAGATCGCGAACACTCACGTCGCTGTGCCGGGTTCCCTTTTCGATGGCCAGTGTCATCACGGGCGCCGGTAACTCGCGGTGATCGACGGAACGCAGCAGCGTCAAAGCGCCGCTCGTTGACGACAACAGGCGATCCACGATCGTGATTTGGTCCGCCGATTTCTCGGTCGCACGCAGTCGCTCGAGACTGATCACTTCTTCGCCCCGCAGCTTCGCCGCAGCTTCGTTGCCGGCGGTCTCGCTCCCGGCGTCTGGCGGCAACTGCCGCAGCCAGTCGTCGATCAACTCGACGCCCACGCGGTCCACTTCCGTCGACCCGATGTGTGGCATGCGCCCGCCGCCAAGCTTCGCCATGCGGTACAATAGTACCGATCGAAATGGATCGCCGGGTGCGATGACTTGAGCGGCGTGGATGCCGAATGTGCCTTGCGAGGGACGTGCTCCGACCATGTTCGTCTTGTCCAACGACAAGTCGTAGTGCATCTGCGAGAGAACCGAACCACCGGCATGCATGCGGTGGCAGTGGGCACAGTTGGCTTGCAAATAGGCGCGCGCTCGACCGTCCAGCTCAGCGGACTCATCGCGCGGATTGGCGAGCTGGGGGCGGTTCTCAGTGGCCACCGGCTTCCCGATCAGCCGCACGTTCGCAAATGTGTCGAGTTGCGAGGCCGCGACGCCGCCGTAGTCGTGGTCTTTGTTCAACTGCGGTGTGTTGAAGGCCAGCGCTGGCCCGGACCATCGGTTGTGGCAGCGCTGGCATTCGGCGCGGCCGGCGTATCGCCAGGTCTGTGTGCGCTTCCCGCCCGCCGCAGCGGGGTCAACGATTTCGAACGTGCGTTCTGATCCGGCGGTGCCCACCAGCAGCGCGTCCGTTTGCTCTTCATTCCACTGGTACGTGTACGGCATCCATTCGCTGCCGTCGAAATGCAGGATTTGCGTTTCGATTCGGCGCCGCTGCGACGGATCGCCGTGCTGCATGTCGAGCGACAGCGTCTTCACAAGCACCGAGTCCTTTGGAAACGACCAGGTTGCCCCTTCGGCCTTGATCGACAACTCGTTCGGCACCGCGACCAATCGCTCAGCCACGGCATGATCTGCCCACGGTTCCGCATTGATCGAGTAGGGGATGACTCCCGGTGCCGGCGTCTGCTGGATGACCGACGAGAACAGTCCGCTGTCGCTCAGCTTTCGTGGAAACGTGCTCGTGCGATCTTGTTGCGCGTTCGGCACGAGTCGATGAATCGTTCCGGCCGTGTGATCCAGCACGAAAAACTCGCCATCGAAGTCTTCGCCAACGCTGACAAACCGGTGCGTTGTGTCGGCCAGTTCCCGATGGTCGACAACTCTCTCATTCTCGTAACGGAAGCCCCAGAACTTGCCCGTGTCGTAGTCGCCGTAGATGTGAACCCCGTGGAGTTCCTTCAGCCGCGTGCCGTAGTACGTCAACCCTTCGGTGATGGACGAGGACTCGGTGTGCAGATGGTCGATGACCGGCGGCAAGATGGGTGTCGGGCCGCGAGGCCACTCGGGGTTGGTTGACTGCCGGCCTTCCATCACGGCCCAGCCGTAGTTGCCACCGCGCTCGATTCGATAGAGCATTTCCCACAGCTCCCAGCCGACATCGCCGACCCACAGATCGCCGGTCTTGCGATCGAAGCTCATGCGCCAGGGGTTACGCAGGCCATACGCCCAAACTTCACCGCGCGCCCCTTTCACACCAACGAACGGATTGTCGGGCGGAATTCGGTAGTTCTTGCCGTCATCGGCATGGTCGACGTCGATTCGCAAAATCGACGACAGCAAGTCGTTGATATCCTGGCCCGTCTTCAACGTGTCGGGCGGATTCGCCGGCGCGGCGTCGCCGGTGGAAATATAGAGACATCCGTCGGGACCAAACTTCACGCAGCAGCCATTGTGACCGCCAGACAACCACGTGACGAGCGTCGTTTCGCTGGCCACATCAATCGTCGGCGGGTCCGTGTCCGCCATGCGAAACCGCGCCACATGGGTTCCGTCAGCGAGATCCGCCGCCGTGATGTAGCACACGTAGCAGTACCGGTTTCGCTTAAAGTTCGGGTGAAACGTGAGCGAGTAGACCTGCTGTACGCCCGGAATCTCCTTGGCGAAGTCCACGACCAAGTCGGCCACCGCCACGTCAGGCTTGTTCGGAAACGAGAAAATCTTGCCCGATTGCTCGACGACGAACAGCCGCTCGTTTCCCGGCGCCGTGGTGATGTCGAGGCACTGGTTGAACTTGAGCGAGGGAAAGACGCGCTCGGTGACATAGGGGAGCGGCGGATCGGGCGATCCCGTGATGCCAGACGTCGTCCAGGCCACGCGTTTCGCGATGCTTACCTGCGGTGGATCGGCCATCGCACTTCGCCGCATTGCCGCAAGGACCACAAACACCAACACCATCGCGGCCGTTCCCGCAACGGACCCCCATAGAAAATCTCGTCGCGTCGTTTGATCGGGCATGATCGTTCTCCGGATATTCACGGCAACTTCTTCGGGAACTGAAAGGCGTACAGTTTGCAATCGCGCATCACCAGTCGCAGTCGAACTGGATTTCCTGCGAGATCCGACAAATCGGACTTCCCTTTCCACGTGACGGTCTTGCGAATGTTGTTGTGGTAGATCCGGTCGCAATCCGCGGAATCTTGCCGGCCAGCTTGCTCGCCGCCAATCTGAAACGAGTACAGCTTCGCATCACGCAAGCGGAACTTGAGCCGCACGGTTCGACCTCGCAACGCCGACAGGTCCGTGTGTTTCTTCCATTGGGGCTGCCAGCGCAGTTCGTTTTTCTTGGTTGCAGGTTGGACATCTTCACCGGCGAAGCCAGCCAGCGGTTGGCCGGCTTCGTCGAGCACTTCGACCGACGCTTCACCGCCGTGCGCATCGACGTTGATCATCAGTTGATGGCCCTCCAACTTGAACGGTTTGGTCACGATGGTGCCCTCAATCTCACCGGCGCTGAGCCCAACGAAGCCGTCGAGTCGTAGCGTCGCCAACCCGATCGCGTGTTTGCGGTCGAATTTGACCTGCTCGTTGCCATGCCGCTCATTCGCACCGGCGTAGTAGATCCAATGCTTATCGGCGTGAGTCACAATCGTGGACGCGGGCAGGATGATGTCTTTGTCAAAGGCACCATCCGGACCGCGAGGCACAAGTGGTTGGCCCGCGTAGACCCAGTGCATGTCCCACGAGTCGCCATCGCGACTGGTCGCGATGTAGAAATTCATGACATCTCGCTCGTGACGTTTGCGTGTGTCGGTGACCGTTCCTTCGCTCACGTCGCCTGGATAGTCGTAAACCGAGAGCAAGGCGAAATAGACACCCTGGTAGATCCAGCACGTCGTCGCGTAGATCTGCCGGCGCTGTGCCTCGTCTTTTCCCTCCTTGTTGAAAATCCACTCTCGGACCAGCGTCCAGTTCTCGGGATTCGTTTTCGGCGTGGGGTTGGTCATGCTGCGAGTTCCTCGCAGTTCGGTCGAACCGCCCGCAGTGCCGAAGTCGGTCCGCGTGAAGAGGCGATACGTCTTGGCTTCGGCATCCCAGAGGATCTGGTTGTAGGTATCCGCCGCCCGTTTGGTGACGGGCTTGCCGTCGTGGTACGGAGTCCAACGAATGCCGTCGGCCGAATGAGCGATTCCAGCGGCCATTCCCGGCGCGTCGTACCCGGCTTTGAACCGGTGCTGCGGATCGGTTTCCGCCGGATCGATCTCGATGGCGAGCGTGTAGTCCCCCGCGAAATTGATCCCCTGGAGGTCCGCCGCCTTCTTAAAGGTGAGACCGTCCAACGATTCAGCGTAGCCGAAGCCATTCGTACCCGGCTTACGGAACCAGAGTTTGAACTTGCCTTCGTCGTGCAGGACCGTTCCGTACAACCAGCCGTCGGTGAAGATCGGCTGGCCATCGTTGACCTTGCTGGCCTGTCCCAACACGCGAGTCACCCGTTGTTTCTCGGCCACTACGAAGTCGTCCACGAACAATTGCTTGCGGAACCCGAGCGGCTGATCGGCTCCCACAGCGAACGGCGTCACCGATGCGATCAACAGCAAAGCGATCGCAATCCAGACAGCACTGCGAAGACTCGCGCGGATCATGTCTCAAATCCCCTGATGGAATAACAGGCCATTCACGCCGTCCCAAACTGAATCCCCAGGCCCTTACAGAACCGTTGATCATACTTGCCGACCGACGACTCCGGCAGCGCCTTGCCGAGATCTTGATATTTTCGGCGGTATCGATCGGCTGCCGCCCCGCCATACGGATGCCTCACTTGCTTGTCGTTACCTTCCCGCCACTGGGCTTGCCGCAGTGGCTCGACGTCTTTTTCACGACTCCGAACCTGTCCGCTGATCCGTTCCACTCCAGTCGGCGTGGACACGACTTCGAACGGACGCTGAAATACCTCGCGTGATGAGCAGCCGATTCGTCGCGCGGTGAATGTCGACGCTCGTGCCGAGAACTTTTCGTGACGGCGTTGGCCATTGCCCTCCCGACAATCCCATCTAGCAGGCCATCCATTCGTCATGCCCAGTAGCCAAGATCGAATCACCCGCGCGTTGGATCTTCTGACGCAGGGGTTGGCTCCGTTCGTGGAACGTGAGTTGCAAGCGTGTTATCGCGACAACTGGCAGGACGCGGTGCGCGGCAGCTTTCGAGAAGATCGCGGCGTCGGCCTGCAAATGCGGGAGAAAGTTCGCTGGGACACGCACTCGATCCTGACCGTGATGTGGGATCAGTGGAACGGTGTCTTTCGCCACAAGCTGGGGCATTTTGAACGGAGCTTGGTTAGCGAACTGCGCGAATTCCGCAATCGTTGGGCGCATCAAACCCCGTTTGGTTTTGAAGACACCTACCGGATTTTGGACAGCGTCGAGCGGCTGCTAACGGCGGTCTTGGCCGCTGAAGCAGAACTGGTTCGCATCGAACGCCGCACGCTGATTCAAGAAGAGGTCTCTGAAGAGTTGAACCGCACCACGAAAGCCATTCTGTCACGCCGCAACTTCGCGGAGATCTTGCTGGTTTACGCCACCTGTTGCGCGGCACTCATCGCCGTCACTGTTCAGCAGTGGGGTTCGAGCCTACCGGTCATGATCGTTTCCGGGCTCATTGTTTTGCTGTTCGCGCTACTGACTTACAAGCGGCTGCAGCCACAACCTCTCAGCATCGGCCCGCACGAATGCTCACGCTGTCACCGCATCATCTACAGCACGCTCTGTCCGTACTGTCAGCCGGTGGAAGCGACCGTGGCCGCTAAAGAGTGACACGAGCGATGCCGGCGACGATTGAGCGACGTCGCGTCTTCAGGACATTGGCGAAGTCTCATTTCGACAGGTGTCGGTGATCTTGCCCTTCACCCGGTCCGCAGGTCTCGGGGCTGGGCCGTCCGAGTCGAAACTCGGGGGTGAACGCCACGAGACCTGCGGTCGGTCGATCAATGCCGACGGTCCCAAGGAAAAATAGGAACGTCGGGCAGAATATTTCGTTGTGCTGCGCGAGAAACTCGTTTGCGTGATGCGGCTGTCCTGGAACTTAGGCGAGCGTAGTAGAAGTCTCGGGCAGTGCGATGCGTTCGGGTAGATGCACCTTGTGGAACCGATTGCCGCGGGTGTCGTAGAAGTAGACGTTGTTCCGATCGCTGGCCCAAACGGCTCCCAAGCGGACTTGTCGAGGCCCTTGCACCGAAAACTGGAAACCGCACAGTTGGCCCTGCATGATCAGCGGAGCCTCGCGGAATTTGGATTGTTCGGTGAGCAGGTTTTCTTTCTCACAGAGCTTGGTCCGCACATAGACCCGCAGCTCATCAAAGGTGTGAATGCCGGACACGATGTCGCTCATGGTTGTTCCGAGGCCAGTCAAGCAGCAAGTTGCGAAAGCCGCTGAGAGTATCGACCGGTTTGCGGCGAACCTGCGATCCAGCGTCGAGTCGTCGTTGAATCGGAAAGGAAGGCTCGCTCCGCACGACGCCTGTGCCCCGTCGAACCGCGCGGAACGGAACTTTTCAGACAGTCCGCAGTCCGCGCCGCGACCAGAATCGCTACGATGTCACAAAACTTTTCCGATTGCACCATCCGAAAGGAATGACCTGTGCCCGTTCTGAATCACGCCACGCTGACAAACTTTGCCGTTCAATTGCTTTCCGCCGGTGGAGCCGATGCCGAAGAGTCTCGCATCGTTGCCGAAAGTCTTGTGCAGGCAAACTTGCGCGGACACGACTCGCACGGCGTGATGCGGATTCCGTTTTATTTGCAGAACGTGAAGAGTGGCCGACTGCATGCCAGCGCTCGGTTGACCGTCCTCAAAGAAACACCGAGCGTGCTCGTCTGCGACGGTGGCTGGGGCTTCGGACAAGTCTTGGCACAAGACCTGACGAAGCGGCTGATCCAGAAAGCGGCGAGCACCGGGATCGCCTGCGGTTCGTTGCGGCAGTCGGCTCATATCGGCCGCTTGGGCGAGTACGCTGAGATGGCCGCAGCTCAACAAATGGCGGCAATCATCGTAGCGAACACGCACGGAGGGGCTCCACGAGTCGCGCCCGTCGGCGGCAAGCGGCCGAGGCTGGGAACGAATCCGCTTTGCATTGGCATGCCGCGATCGAACGGCGGACCGTTCATTCTCGACTTTGGCACGAGCGCAACGGCCGAGGGAAAAGTCCGCGTCAAACACATCGCCAAGCTGCCGATTCCGCTCGGCTGGGTGCTCGATCCCGACGGCAAGCCGACGACCGATCCCAGTCAGTTGTATGGCGATCCGCCCGGCACGATCCTGCCGATGGGTGGCGATCAAGCGTACAAAGGTTTTGGTTTAGCGTTCATGATCGAGATGCTTTGCGGCGGCCTCTCCGGCGGCCCGTGTGTCGGGCCGAATCCTCCGCCGCCACTGGGCAACGAAGCGATCTTCATCGTGATCGATCCGCAACTGTTCTCGGGTGTCGAGCACTTGTTCCAGCAGGTCGCGGGTCTCGAAGAATTCGTACGCAGCGTGCCGCTGATCGACGGCGTCAAAGAAGTCACGCTCCCCGGCGATCCCGAACGCCGCGTCCTCGCCGACCGCTCCGCCAACGGCGTTCCGCTCGACGACGGCAACTGGCAAGCGCTGGTGAGACTCGCGGGCGAGTTGAATGTCACGCTGCCAAACGTCACTTGATTCGTGAGGCGAAATCACGGACCCGAGAAGGCCATCGTGTTTGGTTGTCGCACACCTTCTCGGAAAAACAGGGCGTGGTATTTTTCGAGTTGCTTCAGGCGGTCGGCCACTCGGCGGGATTGGTCAGAGGTGGTGATGTTTTTGGAAAGGACATTGGCATACTGCTCGGTCATTTGCAGAAGTAGGTAGCTGGCGATTTGCGAATAGAGACCCGGATCGAAGTCTCTCGCGGACTGAGACGCCAGGATCAGGGAGAGGCCGAACTTGCGGCATTCGGCCTTCAAGAGCCTGCAAGTAAATGCCTTGGCTGGCGAGATTCGACCAGTCTGCGGCGGTCACAGCCGCGGCATTCTTTTGGACCGCGAGAATGATCGTCAGTTGTGCGAGCCAATGTAAACGACCGATTTGTTTTCGCGGGGCAGTCGCAAATAGACGAGCTTGGAATGGAACAGGGCGATGCCGTCTGGCACATCCGTGTCTTTGACCAACGGGTCCATGAAATACTTGAGTCGGGCCGCTGATTCTCCGACGTCGCGTTGCAGTTTGAGCAACGGTGTGTAGCCGCAGGCACAGGTCGGCGCGTTGCAGGTCGTCATTCAGCCGGTCGCGGTATTCCAACGAAACCAGTTGTTCGCTGAGAAAATCCATCGGTGTGCTCCCACAGAAATGTCGCCACTGGGCTTGTCCCAGTGGTTCCCGCGCTTCTGCACTAAAAAATGCCTTCAGTTTTCTGGTAGCGCAAAAACGCGGGAACCACCCCGACAAGCGGGGTGGCGTTTGGGCGGATACGACATTGGTGCGTGCTCAGTCACCGGCGAGTTCATCTTCCAGATAACCCACCTGATCGCGGACGCAATCGCCATAGCCCCAGCCGATGTGATTGGCGATTTCCGCCAATTGTTCGAGCCTGTCGCGAAACCGGGGATACAGCTCCGCGCCTGCTTGGCAAAGCAGCTTCACCATTTCGTGCAGTACGGATTCCAGGCTGTCGTAAAAAGCCTCGTTGATGGCGCCGTACTCGCGTGTGAAGGCCGTGCCGTGCTCCACGAAGGTTAGCATCAGTTCGATCGTGCCGGTGAGATTGCCGGTGGCTTTGCGGTAATCGCGGATGGCCTTGCGCGCTTCCGCCAAGTGCAATTTGCCGTAGCCTCGTGTGGGATAGAACTGGGTGGTGATCCGCTCGCGATACGGCTCCAGCACGCTGTCGTCGTCGGCATTGGCCACCAGCCGGGCGTGCAGGAAATCTCGGTTCGCCGGCGAAGCGTCGTAGAGTTCTTTGACCAAGTTGATGAGTTCCGGCGGTTCCCATTTGGCCAGAGTCTTACGCAGCTCCGACCACTTCCGCGTTTTGCGTTCCGTCGTCATAGCTCACCCTTAAAAGCGCGGTCGAGAATGGCGAGGAGCAGCGCGTCGAGTTCGGCTGCGGTCTCGACTTGCAGCCGCTTCAGCGCGTCCACTGCCGCTTGCAAGGCGTCCAACTCCGCCACGATGCCGAGTTGTTCGGCAAGCGGGGGGACGGGGATCGGCAACTCTCGAATGGCACCCAGCGGAATTGTTGGTTGGGCGGTGCCCGTTGTTGAAGCCCAAGCCTTCTCGAAAATGGTGCGTGACCGCAGCATGTGCCACGCGAACTGGCTGTCGATTCGCAATCGGTCGGGCTTGATAATCGCGACGTGGCGCTGGAAGCAAAATGGTTCATCGCTATCCACGACGGGTGGAATTCCGAGCGTCGCCCCGACCGCGCTGTAAAGAATGTCGCCGCGAATTGGCAGACGCTGCGGCTTGAGTGTCTTGAAGTAATCGTCGCTGACGCGCTTGCTGTTGTCGAAATGAAGGTAAGCGGACGACACATTTCCAACGAAGATGAAACGAATGCCGCTGTCGCTGAAAATCGGTGTGTTGTGGTCGCCATCGGTGATTGTCTCGCAGACATCTGCAAGTCGGCACACGCCGACGCTCTCACGAAGTTGTCGGTAGGTCGCTTCAATCCCCGAATAGGAGAGTGCCTTCGCCTCGTCGTCGGCTTGCTGGCGGAGGGTGCGGGCCTCGTGGATTTGGGCGGCCAGTTCCTCAATCCGCGCCACCAACCGCCGCTGCTCCGCCAACGGCGGCAGCGGGATTTCGAGCAAGAGGAATTGAGCTTCTTTTAGCCGGTTCCTACTCGTTGGCGTGGCACCGGAACTCAATCCAAGAGCCTGAGCCCAAGCACTTTCACGACGAAACCACCATCGAAGAAAACTCGTGTCGACTCGTGCCTGATGTGGCTCGAAGCACGGGAACTCATGGGAAACATGGCAGTCGTTAGATTCCGGTCCAGCGACCGCGAACGATCCTTTCCACGCGAACAAGCGGTTGTCGACAAAGTCGCCTTTTTGAACCCGATAGACTTTCGTGGCTTTAATCTCGTTGCCGAGTTTGTTCTCTCGCTCAAAGAGTCCTTCGCCGTACCAGCGCACGCCAAGTAGGCGATACTCGCACGTGGCATCGACTGATTCTGCCCGTTCCACTTGACCTAGCACCTCGCCCAATCGCACCATCGGCCAAGTTTTGCTCATGTGTCCCTCCGCAAAGTCGACCGTTGTATCCCGGAGGGATGCGAGCGATTAGCCGGGGGTTGAGGCGAGCATCGCGAGCCGATACCCCCGGTTCTTGTTCCCCACGCGACCGCACCCTGAAAGGGTGCCAGCACCATACGACGGCAACATGAACCGCACGTCTGGCACCCCTCCGGGGTGCGTGACATTGTTGTCTCGTGTTCCGGGGGTATCGTCGCTGCGCTCCTCAACCCCCGGCTAATGGCTGGAACGCCTCCGGCGTTCGTCGCGCGCCGCGACATCTTGCCCATGCGTACTTTTATCGGCCAGATCGTCAGGTCTTCCTCCGAGTCGTCCTGGCGGCGAGGCGGGCTTCGAGGAGGCGGCGGGTGCGGGTCAGTTCGTCGGCCAGCAGCTTTTCGTCGGCGTGAGTCCAATGCTCGGCGGCATAATTCAGATACAGGTGCATCTGCCCGGCATCGGCGTGCGTGAACCGGCCGATCTTCAAATCAATCACCACCAGTCACTTCAACCGGCGATGAAAGAAGAGCAAGTCCAGCCGATACCACTCGTCCCCAATCCGCAACCGCCGCTGCCGGCCGACGAACGCGAAGTCGCCACCCAACTCCAACAAGAATTGCTCCAGCCGCTGAATCAACGCCTCTTCGAGATCGCTTTCCGAGTATTCATCCTTCAAGCCCAAAAACTCCAACACAAACGCATCCTTGATTTCTTCCTCGACCGAAACCGCATCCTCCGGTTTGCGCTTCTGCCCCTTGCTGAGCATCGCCGCCTTGTTCCGCGACAACGCACGCAGCGTTTCAAGGAGGGCGAGGGATTGAGTGGCTGGCAATTGCGCAGACGGCGTCTGCGCAATTCGACGATCCGATTTGCCAGACGGCGTCTGGCTTTTTGGGATTGGATCAGCAGCGACGAATTCGGCAGATGGCGTCTGTCGAATTGGGTTGGGCGGCATTTCCGAAATCCTCGACACCGTCGCGGATTTTTCAGATGCCGTCTGAAAAATCTGATCGGAGTTGACTCCAGACGATTTTTCAGACGCCGTCTGAAAAATATGGCTGGCAGGCCAGACGAGGTAGAACTTCTTCATTTGGCTGAGATTCACGGGACCGAAGCCGCGTCCCATTGGGTAATCACGCGATGCACGCGATACGGGGCCAGAAAGCCGTCTTCAATGCCTTGCCGCAAGCGGTATTCGTAAAGCGGATTGCCAAAGTAGAGGTATGTGTCGCGGTTGTCGTCCCGGAGCGGTGTGGCTGTCAGGCCGAGCATCTCGGCGTATTCTTTCGCCTGCTGCATCCCTTCGCTGGCCGCCTTGTACTCGGCCTTGGCCTCGACAATCGCGAGTCGAAAGTCGCGTCTGTAATTCAGCAAGTAGTCCGCACGCTTTGGCGGCTTGCGTTTGAAGCCCTTACCTATTGGAACGATTCGGCCATCTGTAATCGTCTGCTGCTCGGCAATCGAATGCGGATCATTGTCCCAGCCGACGGCCTGCAACAGCGGAACGACATATTTGCGGCAGGTATCGGCTTCGGTCGGCATAGCAACTCACGATTCTCGTTTGGCGTCAACGCTCAGCGTGCTCGCTTTGTTCAGCTTGATCACGACGCACCAAGTTCGCCGATCGAATCGCACGCCGACGGCTCGTGGTTCGGTGTGGAACTGTTCGTCGCCGCGATGAGTGGCTTCCTCGTACTGCCTCTGAAATTCGGTTTCACTCATGCGCATGGGTTTCGCTCCAACGGGCGAGCAGCAGCTACGTAGCCGTCACGCTCCCGCGTGACGAGCCGAATTCTTCTCGACGTCCATCACTTCTCGCGAATCGAAGTTTTGTGAAGCGTTCGGCTCATCACGCGGAGCGTGATGGCTAAGTTCATCGCGTTAGCGGCTTGAACTTGATGCGGTGCGGTTGATCGGCGTCGGCACCGAGGCGTTCGCGCTTCTGAGCTTCGTACATCTTGTAGTTGCCTTCGAACCACACGGTTTGACTGTCGCCTTCAAAGGCCAGGATGTGCGTGGCAATGCGGTCCAGAAACCAGCGATCGTGGCTGGTGACGATGGCGCAGCCGCCGAAGTTCGACAAGCCTTCTTCGAGTGCTCGCAAGGTGTCGACGTCGAGATCGTTGGTCGGTTCGTCCAGCAGGATCACGTTGCCACCGCGACGCAGCAGCTTGGCGAGGTGAACTCGATTGCGTTCGCCGCCGGAAAGTTGCTTGACGAGCTTCTGCTGATCCGGCCCTTTGAAGTTGAAGCGGCCGCAGTAGCTGCGTGAGTGAATCTTCACGCCGCCGACTTCGAGGATGTCCACATCGCCCGAGATTTCTTCGTAGACCGTCTTGTCACCGTCGAGCGCGTCGCGCGACTGATCGACGTAAGACAGTTCGACCGCGTCGCCGATGCGCAACGAACCTCCGGTCGGCTTTTCGACCCCCATGATCATCCTGAAGAGCGTCGTCTTGCCGGCTCCGTTGGGTCCAATCACTCCCACGATGCCGCCACGTGGCAGATTGAACTCCATGTTCTCAAACAGCAAGTTGTCGCCAAATGCCTTGGACAGGTTCTCGGCGCGGACGACAAGGTCACTCAGCGGTTTGCCGGACGGAATCTGAATAAATGCGGCGTCGTCGACGTCCTCGTACTGCTGCGACCGTAGTTCCTCGTACCGCGACAAGCGGGCTTTGTTTTTCGTCGCCCGAGCTTTCGGCGACATGCGGACCCATTCCAGTTCGCGCGAGAGGGCTTTTTGCCGCTTCGACTCGCGACGTTCCTCGACGGCCAGTCGCGCCTGTTTCTGCTCCAGCCAGGCGGTGTAGTTACCTTCGTAGGGGTAGCCCTTGCCGCGATCGAGTTCCAGAATCCATTTGGCGACGTTGTCCAAGAAGTAGCGATCGTGCGTCACGGCGACGACGGTGCCCGGAAAGCTTTCGAGGAACCGTTCCAGCCACGCGACCGATTCGGCATCCAGGTGGTTCGTCGGTTCATCGAGCAGCAACAGATCGGGGTTTTGCAGTAAGACGTGGCACAGGCCGACGCGGCGTTTTTCGCCGCCGGACAGGTTTTCGATCCGCGCATCGTCGGGCGGCAGACGCATCGCGTCTTTCGCGATCTCCAGTGTGCGGTCCAGTTCCCACAAATTGTCGTGATCGATCTTGTCCTGACACTTCGATTGCTCGTCGAGGACTTTCTCCATCTCGTCCGGTTCGAGAGGCTCGGCCAGTTTCAGGTTGAGTTCGTTGTACCTTTCGAGGATCGCGTGCGATTCGCGCACGGCGTCGTTGATGCACTCGTCAACGGTCGCGAACTTGTCGATGTGCGGTTCTTGCGAAAAGTACCCGATCTTGATTCCTTTGGCCGGACGAACCGTGCCCATAAAGTCTTTGTCTTCACCCGCCATGATCCGCAACAGCGTGCTTTTGCCCGAGCCGTTCATGCCGAGCACGCCAATCTTCGCGCCCGGATAAAACGCCAGCCAAATGTTGCTGAGAACTTCCTTCTGGTCGTAAAGTCTCGTGAGGGCTTCGATCGTGAAGATGTATTGCTCGGCCATCGGTCAATCCTCAAAAGAGTTTGCTGACTGCTTTGGCGACTGCCCAGCAGACGCCGGAAAAGCTGATCTCCGACAGCTTCCCTCGTGAACTTGGCAGCGCGACTTCGGACATTGGCGATTCGTTCAGACCGCGCATTCGCCGCTGACGCGGACTCTCAGAACCAACCAGTTCTGACAATTCTTTTAATGCGGCTCGACCACCGGATCCTCGGACCCAGTTCAAAAGCTGAGTAAACTCATCGACGTCGAACCAGATACCGTGAAAACCGCAAACATCGACGATAACACCGCTTTGGCCGTTGCCAAAGTTTCGTCGCGGCATCAGGCCTTGGCAGGCAACGCACGGCCGATATCTCTTCGACGCGTCACCCGATCGTCGCGGTTGAATGAGACTGATCGGCCCCGCTCGGTGAGCCTCGATTTCCAGAATTCGGACCAACGTTTTCAGTCCCAGCCAAATGCCAGCACAGCCGGGGCACTCCAGCATCGAGAACTGCGATTCGCCCAATTGCCGGCTTCGAAGACGGCGACGAGGTTCACAAGCCGGGCAAACGTGGCGCGTCGGTAGCGCGGTCACCATTTCCGCGACCAACGGCGTCGCGCAGCAGTGGCAAAATCGGGCGTGATCACTGACTCGCACGAAACACGCTGGGCAGACCGTGTTCAAGTCCTGTTCGACCAGCGTGAACTCCGACCCACAATGCTGACACGCCCAACCCCGTTGGCCGCGCGGCGCTCCGCACGACGAACATCTCACGACTTCCGAATCGCGCGGCCGGGCTGCGGCCACTTGCAACGAGCGACCACAGTGGCAGTGAAAGTACGAGCCCGTACGCATTCCACGAGCGTCAAACTGTCGCCGACATTGCTGACAGGCCACCAAGCGTCGCATTTTTGATTCCGCGGCATCCTTCATCAATCGCACACGAGATGCCAGGTTTCCGACATCACCGTTCCGACAATTGGGTTGAAACGGAGGGTGCGGAAAATCTCACGGCTGGTCCGGATTCCTCAGGGCCTGTGGCGCGACGCGGCGTCGCGTCGGCGGGTAGGCGTTGCAGGTGACTCGAAACACATGCCGGCGAACAGTTCACGCAAGAACACCGCTGCATGCTCCGACACGTCCGGCCGCTGACTGGCTCGCGGGCCGGCCACGTTAAGGGTGCGGATTGTATGCGACGCCAGCCATTCGACAACCCGCGCCGGGGAGGTTTCTTCGCGCGGATCGACGACCAGCAACGGACGGCCGTAACGCTCGGCAAGCTGCTTCGTCAAAGCCGTCCCGCCGCGCAAGGTGCCTCGCGCGAAGATCAGCGTGCCGTCCGAGTCGCGGACGTTGAGCGCGGTTCGTTCGGCGTAGTTGGCGGTTGGAGCTTCTTGCAGTGGATAGCAATTGTCGATGCGTCCATCTTCGGCGAGTCGTCCTTTCGGACACCAACCGCCGCAAGGGATGCCCAGCTCAAGCGCCACATCCAGGGCCGCGCGATCGACTCCGGTCTGGCCGCCGGAAACGATCCGTTCCAGCCGCCAACGTGTCGCCTTGCCAGCGGCCTGCTTCGCCATGGTGCGTCCTTGCGGGATTTCAGTTGCTAAGCTTGACTTGGTCCCGCTCCCGGCCGTGGAGCGGAGACAAGGCAGAGCTACTCCATCGGTTCCTCGCCGAACGACAGGCGTTTCTGCGGGTCACGTGGTGCCTGCCACTCTTTGAACAGCATGCTCGGCTGGATGTCGCGATTGTTTTGGTACTTGTCGCTGTGGTACTCGGTGATCTCGCCTTCAATCTGATGATAGAAGATTTGACAGATCGGTACGCCTGGGTAAATCCGCACTGGTTGAATAGCGTACATCTCCAGTGTCCAATATCCGCAGAAGCCGACGTCACCGAAGCCGGCGGTCACATGCACGAACAGGCCCAAGCGTCCGATCGACGAGCGTCCTTCGATCATCGGCACAAAGTTGTGTGTCTCGGTCCGCTCGACCGTGCGGGCGAGATACAACTGGTTCGGATTCAGGATAAAGCCGTCCTCGGGAATCGTGTAGCGGCGGAAGCGGTTCGGCCGCCGCATGTCAAGCACGATTTCCTCGTAAACCAACAGCTCATTGTGCAAGCGCAGGTTGTAGCTGTTCGCGTTGAGCATGTTCTCATCGAACGGCTCAATCACGATGTTGTTGCCGATCTGCGTTTTGATCTCGTTGCCGGAGAGGATCATCGGAATTCCCAAGGGCTAGGGAGGACGTGATCGCAGACGACGGTGGAGAAGGTAGAGGCTGGCGAAGCGGGGTGCAAACCAGCCGCGAGAACGCCGGGCGCGTCCTCGGAAACTAGCGTGAGGCCGTGACCAGGACATAGCCGTAAAGGCCTCGCAAGGCGGGCAAGAACCTTTGTGCCTGATGGTCCAGCCAGCGTAACGGGAGTCTCACCGACCGACCAAAGACCCGATGCAGTCGTTCCAGGCAATAGAAGTGACTGCACTGCATCTGGGAGAAGTGGCGCTGCAAGAGATCAAAGTCTCGGTAGACGAGTTGCCTCTCATCCGGCGTGGCCACGACTTCGACGGGAATCCGCCGACGCCAGGCGCGGAGCAGTGGGCTATTGGCCACAGGTTCGATGAAGCAGGTCCGGCCTGAGGGTTTGAGAAGCCGATCAATCTCCGCGTAAACAGCGGCCAAATCGGTGTGCAGGTGATGCAAGATGTCAAAGCCGATCACGACATCGAAATGGGACGACGGGTATTCCGTCTCGCCCGCGCGAGAGACCTGAAACTGAATGCGATCGGCGAACCCGTGAAGTTCAGCGCGTCTTTGCGCCGTGGCGATCGCGTGCGGGGACAAATCGAACGCCGTGACCTGCGCCCCACAGGCGGCGAGCAGACAAGCGTTCTCACCGTGACCACAGCCATAATCCAGAACGCGCTGGCCTGCGAGCGACCCCAAGTGCGCGAACAGCGCGTCTTTGGGAATATTCCAAGGACTCGGCCGCGCCCGCCGGTAACGGTCGATTTGATCCGGCGGGATGCGGAGAGCCTCACTCGCCAAACCGATAGCTTCTCGGTCGAAATAACTCTGCTCGCGCACGAGAATCTCGTCGGAGTCAAGCAACGTCATAGTCGCACTCGCTTTGAGGTCTTTCGCTGGACGACAGGGAGGATGCCGACGGTATCGGGTGTGGTGAACAATCCCAAATCGATGACGACTGTTAGATCAAGGATCGATGAATGATCGAAATGGGCTTACAACCTAAGCACCGGGAGAGGTTGTTGGCCAGGGTGATTAAGAGGTTGCTCTCGGGTTCGCGGGAGTTCTCGGTTCTCGTGTCGGCATAATCGCGCGGAGCGTTACGACGCTAACGTGCAAAACTTCTGCGACGCGATCGGCAGAAAGAGCAAATTGTCGCAGGCAGTTCTCGATCCAGTCCCTCCGCTTTTTCTTGACCCCATTTCTTCTCTCTGGGTTCCCGCACCTCAATCACGAAATCGGATGGAGGAGGTGTCGAGCCGCCATATTCGAAGAGTTGACGTCGCCACCGCTTGGGACTAGTATACTATCACGATAGCAGACTAGGAGTGCTGGCCATGTTCTTCACGATTGATCCCGACAACGGGCTGGCGATTTACGATCAGATCATGCGGCAGGTGAAATTCGCCGTGGCCAGCGGCGCGTTGCAGCCCGGCCAGCGCGTCCCGTCGTTGCAAGAATTGTCGGTCACGCTGGCGCTCAATCCCAATACCGTCGCGCGAGCGTACCGCGAATTGCAGTCCGAGGGAATTCTCGAAATGGTCCGAGGCATCGGCCTCGAAATCAGTTCCAAGGCCGTCAAGCGCTGTCAGCAGGATCGCGAGGCGTTGATCCGCGAGCGGCTGCGGTCGGTGCTCGCGGAAGCTCAGCAAAGTCAGCTCGATGACCAGGTACTACGCGAAATGTTCGAAGCAGAACTGGCCACCTCGAAACCAAAGGCCGGTCGCAAACCGAAAGCCGGTAGGTCAGGCTTTCCAGCCTGACCCGATTGACAGATACGGCCGCAGCCAACTCGGTTCAGCCTGGAAAGGCTGACCTACTTTCAAGAGGGGACGCGATGAAAGCCATGTTCCGACTGCACGACGTGACAAAACGCTTCGGCCGCACGGTCGCGTTGGACGACGTTTCGCTCGAAGCCCCGCCGGGCACGGTTGTCGCGTTGCTCGGCGAGAACGGCGCGGGGAAGACGACGTCGCTGAAGATTCTGCTGGGGCTATCTGATGCCGACGGCGGCGAAGCCGAGGTGCTCGGCCTGAACAGCCGGCGGCAGGGACGCGAGATTCGGCGCCGAGTCGGTTACGTCCCGGATCGGCCGCAGATGTACGGCTGGATGACGGTCGATGAGGCGGGCTGGTTCGCGGCGGGGTTTCACGGGCCGAACACGTACTCGCAGTACTGCAAGTTGGTGAAAAGATTTGAACTCTCTCCGAGTCAGAAGTTGAAGACGCTGTCGAAAGGACAACTCGCGAAGGTGTCGCTGGCAATCTCGATGGCTCACGAGCCGGAGTTACTGATCCTCGACGAGCCGACGTCCGGCCTCGATCCGATCGTGCGTCGCGACTTTTTGTCGAGCATGTCCGACGTCGCCGCCGAAGGTCGCACGGTGTTGCTGTCCAGCCATCAGATTCACGAAGTCGAACGAGTCGCCGACATCGTCGCCATCCTGCGCAAAGGGAAGTTGGTCGTCAGCGAGCGGCTCGACGAACTGAAGCAATCCGTTCGCGAGATTACGCTGACGCTGCCGGCAGAGGCACCCTTACCGACGGACATACCGGGCCGGCTGATCAGCCAGCAACGCATCGGCCAACAATGGCGAGCACTCGTCCGCGACGTCGAAGTGGACGATCTGCTGAGCCTGCAAGCCCGTGCTGATTTCGCTCGCGTCGATGTGCGCGTGCCGTCGCTGGAAGAGATCTTCGTCGGGTACCTGCACCCCGACAAAGTGCCGGGCGCTGGCGGAACATGGACGCCAGCGGAGGAGGCAAGATCAGAGGTTTGATCCCCGAATGAATTCCAGGTGTGACTCTCCCCGAAGGGCAACGCCGTTAAGTATTTTTACATGGCGAGCGCAAGGCATTGTTTGAGTTGAAGTTTGTGTTGTCGGGTTGCGTTGATGAGGATTGGTTTTCCGGCATGAGGTTTGTCTTTGTTGTCGGGGCGGTAGCGAGCCATCTT
>CAYSHJ010000383.1:0-2300 GCA_964430385.1 uncultured Planctomycetaceae bacterium | reverse complement strand
GTGGATGCTGACAAGCGTCCGGCCGTGATCGGGACGACGTTCGCCTTCACGTTTCAAGGGGACACGCGCGTCGTCGCTCACGAGTTTCATTCGTTGGCCGACGGGCCGTTGACGGCGACTTGGCGAGGTCGAGAACCGTGGACTCCGAAGCAGCCGGGCTTAGAGTTTCGCCCGGTGTCGACGGTTCCGGCGGCTGCCGCTGATCCGAAGGTGCGAATGCGTCAGGCTCGCGAGATTGCTCGGCGATTCAGTGCGAACTCGATCGATCACGACGAACGGCGATGGGAACTGCGATTGGTCACGAAACCCCTTCATGAGTTCGATGTGCCGCAACCCAAACAAGTTCAAAGTGGTTCGTTGTTCGTGTTTTGTCAGGGGACGGACCCGGAATTGATTCTGTCTATCGAAGCCAGGAAGCAGGACGGCGAGTTTCGATGGCATTACGCGGCTGCGTCGTTCACCGATTACGCGCTGAAGTTGCGGTTGGATGACAAGGAAGTCTGGTCTGCCGAAAGCCGGTCGATTGGCCCGCGGTTACCGCATTGGAGCGACGTGGGTTCTCAAGAACGCCTGCCGAAGAACGATCATCCTCGAAGAGAAACGCCATGAACGCACCTGCCGGTTTCCCAACGGTTCGAACCATTGTCTCGGCGATCATTCAGGTCGTTGTTTTGGCATCGTTTGTTTCAGCCGACGAGCCTGCGACTACCACGACACGGTCAGCCGGCGCGTCGAGTACCAAGCGAGCGCTCGTGGTTTGCGGGCTAACCGGTGACGCAGTGCATCACAAGCTGTATTCCGAAACCGTGACCAAGCTGCACGAGGGACTTTCCAAGCGACTGGGATTCGCCGACGTGCAGGTACTCTTCGGAGACGAGCCTCAAGATGCGGACGCCGACGTCATCAAGTCCGCCAGCCGAGCGACTCGCGAGGAACTCGAAAAGAGCGTCACGGCACTGCGAGCGAAGCTGCAACCGGACGACGCGCTGTGGGTCATCGTGTTGGGACATAGTCATTACGACGGCAAGCACTCGTGGCTGAATCTGCCGGGGCCGGATATTCAACAATCAGATTTCGCCAAGTTGTTTGCCGACACGCCAGCGCGCGAGCAAGTTTTCTTGATGACGACGCCGACGAGCGGTTACTACATCAAGCCGCTCTCTGCCAAAGGCCGCACCGTCATCACTGCCACCGAAACCGACTGGGAAACCAACGAAACGGAGTTCCCTCACGAACTCGCTCGCGTGCTGTCCGCGCCACCCGATGCGAAGGAATTTGACATCGACCAAGACGGAACGATTTCGCTGTTCGATCTGTACGTCACCGTCGCCCGCAACCTCGCGCAGTCATATCTTGATCGAGAATTTCTCGCGACCGAGCACCCGCTGCTCGACGACAACGGCGACGGCCGCGGCACAGAGGTGCAAATCGACTTCCTTACCGAAGAGCAGGGAGGCCGAGCCAAGCCCCGGAAATCTTCAACCACTCCCAGGAAGTCCACGGGCGATGGCCTCGCTTCCAAGTCGATCCCGCTTTCGTTCTCGCCAGCGGAACCAGTGCAACCGACCGCCGAATAGCGTTTGCTGAGTGCGTCGCTCCGGCCAATCCGGAAAACGGGTCCGCTGCCGTCGACAAGACGCGACTCTCCCAAGCCGGCGACGCGGACGGGAGTCATCTCCGGCACGCCGATGTACATGGCTCCCGAACAGGCGTTGGGGCAGTCGCTGGATCATCGCGCCGACCTGTTCAGTCTGGGGAGCGTTCTGTACCAGATGTTCTGCGGCCGCCCTCCGCTCCGAGCGGCGACGACCATCGCCGTGCTGCGTCGAGTGGTCGAAGACACGCCCCGACCGCTGCAAGAGATCCTGCCTGAGATCTCCGACTGGCTCGTCGCGATCGTGACGAAGCTGCTCGCGAAGAAACCGGAAGAGCGTTTTCAAACCGCCAAAGAAGTCGCCGACCTGTTGGCCCGTTGCCAATTGGAATTGCAACTCAACGGCAAAGTCACCTGCGTCACGACTGCGAATCGAGAAAGCGTCGTTCATCGAGAGGGCGAGGCTCCCGCCGAGCCGTTCGCGAGCGCTCGGCGCGGGTCTCCCGACCCCGCCGCTCCCGCCGACCGCAGGTCTCCTCTGCCCGGTGAATCCACGCCGAAAGATGGAGACCTACGGTCCAGCCCCAGTGCGGGGTCAGGAGACCCGCGCACAGCGCGTCCCAAAGTAGACCGGTCACTCCGTGACCGGAACGCTTCGAGTCACGGAGTGACTCGTCTACTTTCCCGCCGCCCGTTCCTCCTCGCT
>CAYSHJ010000382.1:0-8902 GCA_964430385.1 uncultured Planctomycetaceae bacterium | reverse complement strand
TCAAGTTTTCGGAACACTAATCGACACTGATCTTCACTAATCAAACCACAGTCCTCGTGCCATTAGCGTTGATCAGCGCCGATTAGTGTTCCAAAGTTTGTTTTTACGTTGGTCTGAGGCGCAGCCTCGCTGGAGTCTTCGGTTGTCAATCATGCGCGCCGTGCGCGCGATTCGTCGCCGAGTCGCTCCGCGACTTGGAATCAGCGTCGCGGAGCGACGCCGCTAGGTTGCGGGCGAAGCCCGCGTTAGGGATTGGTTTCTCCACTTCTTTCCGAATCGACGCCGACGATGGCCACTGCTGACACGCTTGCTCAACTTCGATCGCGCATTTTGTCGCACTTCTCGATGATGTTCCTCACGACGTGGGAGGAGGAACGTTGGGAGGCGGAGTTAGCGCGGTTGGCTCGCGAGATGGAACGTGGGTTGGTCGTGTGGTCGGTCACGCGCGGGGCCGAAGGGGTCGGGAGTCTTTTTCAGGCCGAGTCACTGGAACCGTCGAATGCTTCACACAACGACGGCGGCCTGAAAAAGACTCCCGACCCCTTGACCAACCCGGCGGAATTCTTGCGGCGAGTGCCGGAGTTTCCGCGCGGGCAACTTTTCTTGCTGAAGGACTTTCATCCGTATCTCTCGGACCCGCAAATCCTGAGACAGTTGCGAGACCTTGCGCCGATGTTGGTCGCGCAGCATCAGACGTTGCTCTTCCTGGGACCGGAAACCGACCTGCCGTTGGAGCTGCTCAAAGACGCGATTAAGTTCGAGTTGCCTCTGCCCGGCTTGCCGGAGTTGCGGGTTGAGTTGAGGGCCGCGCTAGACACGGAGAATTCAAGCCGCCAAACGCCGTTGCTCATCACGACGGAGCAGGAAGAGCGGCTGATGAAGACGATGCTCGGACTGACGTCGGCTCAGGCGCGGAAATCGTTCGCACGTGCGTTCCTGGGATGCACCGAAATCGACGATCAGATTTATGCGCAGCTCATCTCGGAAAAAAAAGTAATGGTGCAAGGTTCGGAGTTGCTCGAATTCCAAGAGTTGACCGAAGGGGTCAAGGACATCGGCGGGCTGGACGCCTTGAAAGATTGGGTCGCGAAACGCTCGCAGGCGTTCAGCGAGGACGCTCGAAAACGCGGCATCCCGGCGCCGAAAGGAGTCTTGCTACTGGGTGTGCAAGGTTGCGGCAAGAGCCTCACGGCGCGAGCGATCTCGCGGCTGCTGAGCTTTCCATTGGTGCGGTTGGACGTTGCGACGCTGCTCAGTTCGGACAAGGGACAGTCCGAGAAAAACATGCGCGACGTGTTGGCCTTGATGGAGATGATTTCGCCTGCGGTGCTGTGGATGGACGAAATTGAAAAGGGCTTCGCCGGAGCGAATAGCGAGGCGGGATCGGATGCGACGATGGTCCGTATCATGGGCCGGTTCCTGACCTGGATGCAGGAGAACCCGGCCCCCGTGTTCGTGGTCGCGACGGCCAACAGCGTGACCGGCTTGCCGCCCGAAATGCTCCGCCGCGGCCGGTTTGACGAATTGTTTTTCGTGGACCTGCCGAACTATCACGAACGAAAACAAATCTTCGAGATTCATCTGCGCAAACGCGGCTTCACACCTGACGACTTCGACATCGCGAAGCTCTCCGAAAAGTCGGAAGGCTATAGCGGTGCCGAGATCGAACAGGTCGTCTTGTCGGCGATGGTCGAAACCTACGGCCGCGACGACGGCCTGACGCAAGCAGCGCTGGAAAAAGCCCGCGAGGAAACCGTGCCGTTGTCGGTGACGATGGAAGAAAAAATCTTCCAGCTCCGCGAGTGGGCACGCGGTCGCTGCCGTCCCGCGACGCCCGACAGCCGAGTGCTGCAAATGCTCGAAGCCGAGCAGCGGCAAAAGGCCGCCGATGCAGGCGACGAAGAACAGTTCGAAGACAAGCCGTTTACGTTCGATCCCGCCGACCTCGAATCCGTCGAAGGCCCGGAAGAGTGGCGACGCCTCGCCACCGAAGGCCAACTCGGCAGCGCGCTCGTCGAGTACGTTCACGCTCACGACGGCACGACGTTTCCGCTGCTTCAAAAACTCTTCGAAGAGTTCACGAGCACGCGCGGCGAGCAGGGCCTCGCGCTGCGAGCCGATCCGAACATCGTCGTCTGGGTCGGCCTGAGCCCCGAGTTCGCGGGCGAGTTGTCGAAACTGATCGCTAGCAAGAAACTCTTTTTGAAGCCGGCCGATGCGTCGGCATTCGAGCAATTTTCGTCCGACATCAAGCTGACGAAGCTCGCCGCACTGCCCGACAACAAAGTCAGCAAACCCGCTTGGCTGCCAACCTCGCTGACCGACATGGCCCCCGACGAGCCAGATCCGCGATTGGAACGCGTCGCACGGATGATGCTCAGCAAGTAGCCGCCGTGAATCACGGCATCCGACCAACGCCGCGTCACACCGATCCGTTGAATCTGGCTCATCGAAATGTCTCCGGCGGTGTCGAGCATCATCGTCGAACTTTGGCCGCGTGCAAGCTGTTTTTCGGCAGTGGGTCAGTTCCGATCTCGATTCGTTCGGGTGGCACGCCCTGCCAAGGGCGTGGAAAACCGCGACGCCAAGTGCCACGCCCTTCGATGACTCAGGGACGTGCCACCCAAACTGACCCACTACCGGTTTTTCAGCGCGGCATCGTGACGTCGCGACGCGGCTTCACTATTCTCGCGTCCCCGAATCTTGAGGACGCCGCATGAATTACCAACTGATCACGCTCGCACGAACCACGGCCCGGATGAGAAAGCGGCCGGTTCGCGTCGTTGAATTCTTGGCCTTTGCCTTGTTGGTGACGAATTCGTTCGTCATCGGTTTGTGCGAAGACGCAACGGTCACTCAACCGCCGATCAAGACGACCGATCCGAATCAAGAGCCAATCCCGACTGACTTCGCTCCCGAAGAGTTCCAGCGGCTCATCAAAGACGGCCATATCAAACTCGTTTATGAGAGCGACCCGGAGTTCGTGAAGGCCGACAATGGCAAGGCTCATTTCCATCTGATTTTCAAGCAGACGTTTCAATACAAGTTCACCAAGTCCAAACGCAACGGACGTTGGCACGTGAAGCTGACGGCCACGCAAGTCAAACCGGCCGTCCGGCTGGAACACACAATCCGTCTGCCGGTCCAATACAAATCCGACCACGTTTGGACAGACCGCCTGCTGCGCCACGAGTTCGATCACGTCGCCGTCAGCTTGGACCCGCGTCCTGCGCTGTTGATCGAGCATCTCTTTCAACATTTGCCACCGATCGAGCGTACGCTCGATCCGGGTCAACAGCCGTCGGACGAGTTGCACAAAATACTCTTCAATGAGGAATTCGAGAAACGGGGACAAGCGGTCATCGAGTTGGTCAAACAGAACAACGTGCTGGTTGACAAGGTCGGCAAACACGGCACCGTGCCGGTTCCGCGGCGAGCCGAGTTTTTCGGACAACTTTTCCTGAAAGAGAACCTGGCCGAGTCAAAGTTCCCGTACCTCGAAGAGGTGCTTGACCTGCTGGAGACACCGGAATACCGCGCGGCCGAGCTGCGTTTCCTTTCGCGCGATCCGACGGAGAAATGAGCGCAGCGGAAGATGAGGGATGAGAGATCGCGGTTCGTTGTGTATCTTACATGCCTCACCGTTCCACCCTCATCCACCTCGCCCGGAACCCGCATGATGAGCCGGACCCTGCCCGCCGCCGCTGGCCTTGTGATGGCGTTGACGTCTTCGGCCGTCGCGAATGATCCGGTCGATTACGTCAAAGACATCAAGCCGTTGCTCACGGCGAAGTGCGTCACGTGTCACGGCGGCTTGCGGCAGAAAGGAAACCTGCGACTCGACGCGGCTAAGTTTCTGCTGAAAGGAGGTGATAGCGGCCCCGCGATCGTCGCTGGCGACGCCGCGAAGAGCGTTGTGATCGAAGCGGTCACCGGCGCGAACGGCCGCACGAAGATGCCGGTCGACGGCGAACCGCTCAATGAGGAACAGATTGAACTACTACGACGCTGGATCGACGCCGGCGCGAAGGCTCCCAACGATGAGCCGGTCGCCGATCCACGCGACCACTGGGCGTTCAACAAGCCGGCTCGGCCGCACGTGCCCGTCATTAAATCGCAAATCGATAATCAAAAATCAAAAATCGAAAATCCGATCGACGCTTTCATCGCGGCCGAGTACGCCGAGCGCGGATTGACTCCCTTGCCCGTCGCCGACAAGGCCACGTTGTTGCGGCGAGTCACCATCGACCTCATCGGCCTTCCGCCGACCCGCGACGAACTGCTTGCGTTTCTGAACGATGACTCGGTGGATGCCTACGAACAAGTTGTTGATCGCTTGCTCAATTCGCCGTTGCACGCACAGCGGTGGGCGCGGCATTGGATGGATATCTGGCGATACAGCGATTGGTACGGCAGCCGTGGCGGCAACGAACTGCGAAACAGCCGGCGGCACATCTGGAGGTGGCGAGATTGGATCATCGAGTCGCTTGCGGCCGACAAGGGCTACGACCGGATGCTCGTCGAAATGCTGGCGGCTGATGAGATTGCTCCCGGCGACCACGACGTCGCGCGAGCCGGCGGGTTTCTCGGGCGCAACTTTTACGTCTTCAATCGCAACACCTGGTTGCAGGAAACGGTTGAGTATACCGGAGCCGCGTTTCTCGGCCTGACCTTTAAGTGTGCTCGCTGCCACGACCACAAGTTCGACCCAATCGCGCAGGAAGAGTATTACCGCCTGCGAGCTTTCTTCGAACCGCATCACGTGCGCACCGATCCACTCGTCGGCAAACCGGAGCTGATCACCGGCAACGTGGCTGCAAACTCGCCGCCGGGAGCCAAGTTGAAAGACGGAGCCGACGTCGTCTACGACTCCGACTTGCAGGCCGCGACGTATCTTTTCGAGCGAGGTAACGAGAAGAACCCGATCAAAGACACACCACTCTCGCCCGGAGTCCCTGAAGTCATTGGCTTGACCGATCTCCGCATTGAGCCAATCACGCTGCCGATCGAAGCGTACTATCCCGACCTCCGCGCCGAGCGACGCCACGAACTGATCGACAACGCTCGCAACGCCATCAGTCAAACCGAAGCCGCCGTCACGAAGTCTCAAGGGACGGTCGCCGCCGCGAAACAAAGACTCGAACAGATCGCAGCCCGACTCGCCGCCGGATCGCCCGGCGGCGAAGGAGCACCGACGCTCGAAGACAATTTCACGCAAGCTCGGCCGGACGTTTGGAAGATGCATTCCGGCGATTGGCAATACACCGACGGTACGCTGACGCTCAAGAAGCCCGGTCAGTTCACGACGATCGCGACGCTGGCGAATCATCCGCAGGACTTCAACCTGACTCTGAAATATCGCACGCTCAGTGCAGGCGCGATCGGTTCGGTCGGCGTCTTCTTCGACCTCGTCGAGCTGAAGGACGCCCAAGCCGTCTACACGCATATCAACAGCGGCAGTTCCGGCGTACAGGCGTTTCACCGCAAGAACGGCGCGGAGGAATATCCCGCTGTCGGGATCGTGAAGTGTCCGGTGAACGTCAACGAAGACACAATTCTCGAACTCACCGCGCGCGGCCAACAACTGATGATTCGCCTCAACGGCGAACTTCGTCTGACGTACACAATGCCTGTTCCTCGACAACCCGGCCGTATCGGCCTGTGGTGCCACGAAGGAACCGCCGAGTTTCTGTCTCTGCGCGTCGCGCCTGTCGAACCGACCGTCGAGGAAGCCCGCCTCGCGCTGCGAACTGCCGAGTCCGCAGCCGCGCTGGCCGCAAAAGCGATCGAAGTCGCTCGCGCCGAAGCCGCGTCCATCGAAGCCCGGGTCGCGGCGGAGTTGGCAAAGTATGGAGTCGCTCAACGTAGCCGCCTCGCTCCGCGAGGCGAGCCGAACGCGCGATCGACGTCATCGAACAATTCCACATCCAACGCACGCTTGGCTCCGCACGCGGAGCATGAAGGCAACGTTGATGGCCTCGCTGCCGCCAAGGCGGAACGCGCCGCCGCGTTGGCGAGAGCTGAATTCGAAGCGCTTCGCGCCGCGCAACAGCTCGACATCGCCAAAGCGAGCGCGAAGCCCGATGACGCAAAGAATCAAGACGCCGTCAAAGCCTCTGAAGGCAATCTGGCGACCGCTCGCACGGCTGTTGAGAACGCGAAAGTCAACGCCGCGAAAGAGGACTCGACATACTCGCCACTCGGCCCGATTTATCCCGCGAGCAGTACCGGTCGTCGCTTGGCGTTGGCTCGCTGGATCACCAGCCAAGACAACCCGCTGACGGCTCGCGTGGCGGTGAATCATGTTTGGAAGCGGCACTTTGGAGTCGGCCTCGTTCCGTCCGTCGCCAACTTTGGGATGAACGGCAAGAAACCGACGCACCCTGCCCTGCTCAATTGGCTGGCCGTCGAGTTCATGGAACACGGTTGGAGTTTCAAGCATCTGCTTCGGCTGATCGTGACAAGCGCGACTTATCGACGAGCGTCGGCGTTACCAAACCGACAGGCGAGCGGGGGGCGTCAGCCCCCTGATGCGTCAAAGTCCACCGGCACTCAACCTGTTGGGACCGATCCACCCATCAGGGGGCAAACGCCCCCCACTCGCCGAAAGGATGTCGATCTCGAAAACCGCTACCTCTGGCGAGCCAACATCCGCCGCATGGAGGCTGAAGTCGTGCGCGATTCGTTGTGGGCGTTGAACGGTCAGCTCGACAGTTCGTTCGGCGAGCCGGACCTTGAACCCGCAATTGCTGATTCGTCTTCTCGACGAAGTTTGTACTTTCGCATCACGCCGGACGATCAATCGGTGATGCTCGAGCTGTTCGACGGCCCGACTCCGGCGGAATGCTTCGAGCGTTCGGAGAGCATCGTCCCGCAGCAGGCGTTGATTCTCGCCAACAGTCCGCTCGCGCTGACGCAGTCGCGGCTGCTGGCTCGCAAGTTGGCGGAAGCCGTTTCCGGATCGCCTGCGAGTTCCGAAGTCGACTTCATTCGACTGGCATTCCAGAGCGTCCTGAGCCGATCTCCGACCGATGATGAAGCCGCAAAATGTGTCGAGTTCCTCGCCCGTCAATCAAAGCTCTTGGCGGACCCGACCAAGCTGACTCGCACGCCCACCGGCTTGGCGACGTCCGTACCGCCGTCCCCTGACCCGGCGATGCGAGCACGCGAGAACTTGGTGCATGTGTTGTTGAACTCGAACGAGTTCGTCACGGTGAGGTGAAAACCAAGAGGGGGAGAGGGGGAGCCGGGGCGAGGGGGAGAAGAACAGCATGCCCTTAAGAAGTCACACCGAATTGGACGTCTACAAGCGGGCCTTCGCGGTTTCGATGCGGGTCTTTGAGCTGTCGAAGAAGCTCCCGCCGGAAGAGAAATACTCATTGACTGACCAAATGTGGCGATCATCTCGTTCGGTCTGTAGTAATCTCGCAGAGGCTTGGCGAAAGCGGCGGTACGAAGCCGCCTTCATCAGCAAACTGAATGACAGCGAGGGCGAAGCCGCCGAAACGCAAGTTTGGATTCAATACGCCGTCGAGCGCCAATACCTCGAACGTGAGGCAGCCGTTGAAATTTACACTGAGTACGATGCCGTGCTTGGAATGCTCGTAAACATGATAGTCAACGCTAAAGAATGGATCCTGCCATGATGGGTCTGCCTTTCTCCCCCTCGCCCCTTCGCCCGCTCTCCCCCTCGTATTCCTGCGGTCGCACTCGGCGCAGCTTCCTCGCCGATTGCGGCATGGGATTCACGGGACTCGCGCTGGGAGCAATGCTTCATCGCGACGGCGTGACGCGCGCCCACGAAACGCCAAACACAACTCCTCCCGACGGCAAGCCGCATCTTGCCCCGAAAGCGAAAAACGTGATTTGGTTCTTCATGCTCGGCGGGACGAGTCACATGGAGTCGTTTGATCCGAAACCGGCGCTCAACAAGTATGCGGGGCTGACGATCGACGAGTCGCCACTCAAGGACGCGGTGCTCAACTCGCCGTTTTATCGGAAGAACGTGCGGGACTTCGCGGGCGGGCCGCGAAAGCTGATGCCCAAGCTGTACCCGTTGCAGATCGGCTTCCGCCCGCACGGTAAGAGCGGCATCGAGATCAGTGATTGGTGGCCACATGTCGGCTCGATGGTGGATGACATCGCCGTCGTGCGGTCGATGTGGTGTACCGACAACGATCACGCGGCGCAGTATGAGTTCCACACCGGGCATCACATCTTCGACGGTTATCATCCCAGCGTCGGGTCGTGGGTGCATTATGGACTGGGATCGCTCAACGACAACCTGCCGTCGTTCGTCGCGATCGGCTCGCCGCCGGACGTTTGCTGCGGCGGGCGAGGTGCTCAGAACGCGGCGTATCTTGGGCCGGAGCACAATGCCGTGCAACTTCGCTTCGATCCGAATCAGCCGTTGGCGTACGCCTCGCCGGGGCCGGAGGTTTTTCAGGAAGAGCAAGCCGCGGAGTTCGAGTTGCTGCGCGAACTCAACGGTTATTCAGCCACGCGGTATCCCGAAGACGCGGCCTTGCGTGCGCGCATCAAGTCCTACGAGCTGGCCTTCCGCATGCAAACGTCAGTTCCGGAGGCGTTCCTGCTGAACGGCGAGACGCCGGCAACTCACGAACTGTACGGACTCGGCAACGCGACGACGAAGCCATTCGGCGAGTCCTGTCTGCTCGCGCGGCGACTGGTCGAACGCGGCGTTCGCTTCGTGCAGGTCTATCACGGCAACGGCGGAGCGGCCGGTTCGTGGGACGCGCACTCGAATCTGAAAGACAACCACGGCAAGCTCAGCCCGCAGGTCGATCAACCGATCGCCGCGCTGCTGCGAGACCTCAAGCAGCGCGGGCTACTCGACGAAACCATCGTCGTCTGGGCCACGGAATTCGGCCGCACTCCCGGC
>CAYSHJ010000381.1:0-2730 GCA_964430385.1 uncultured Planctomycetaceae bacterium | reverse complement strand
GCGATGCGGCTGGACGTGAGATACGCCTGTCCGTTGAGCAGTGCCGTCAACGCTGCACAAATCCCGCGGCCGGTGTCGCTGTCGTAGGGGATGCCCCACGACATTAACAAGCTGCCGAGATTCGCGTAGCCGAGACCCAACGGCCGGAACAAGTGGCTGTTCTCGGCGATGGCCGGTGTCGGATAGCTGGCGTGATCGACCAGTATTTCCTGAGCCGTGATAAAGATTGCACAGGCGCGGCGGAAGCAATCGATGTCGAATTTGCCATCCTCGCGAACCAACTTTCGCAAGTTGATGCTCGCCAGGTTGCAGGCCGTGTCGTCGAGGAACATGTACTCGGAGCAATTGTGAACGACGAGGCCGTTCGCGCCGAAGTGGTGCGTCACCGGTTCGGTCAAATCGAAGACGTCTTCTTCGCCAACGTACTCCAACGAGGCAACGTTGTCTTCCATCCGATCCTGATACGTGGCGACCGTCTGATTCAGTAGCTCCAACTGCTGCTGCTTGCGGCTGCCGGCCCAGAAGCCGATCTCCTTCTCGAAGCGGACGCGCGACGAGCGAGTGATCCGCAGGGAGTGCATCTGCTGGACGGCGTATGCGTTCGTGCCGCCGTGTCCGTCAGGCAGTTTCGCCGTCAGCGGACCGACTCGCCGGTTCAGGTACATCTTCGACTTGATGCCGAATCCGAGCAGCAGCAATTGCACCTGCTGCAACATCTCCCGCGACGTGGAATCGAGGCTGACCGCCTGGCTCTTCTCGCCGTAGTTATAGACGCAGCCGTCGGCCGTGAAGAGACCGCGGAGCAAACCCGCCACTGCCGGACGACACAATTGCATTGCGGCGTCGGTGAGCTGCTTCCGCTCTGATCCCTGGTCGAGCACCGCGAACTTCGCGAACAGCTTGGCGACCGACTTCGAGCCCGTCGCCACTTTCGTCACCGTGGCGACGCTCCCTTCGCCCTCTTCCACCACACGCCGCGTGCGACCGTCGCCGGACTTCGATTTGAACCGATTCAACCGCTCGCGGACCACGCTGACGATGTACCCTTCGTCGCTGGCACTCATCGTCAGCGTGCTGATTGGTTCGCCATCCAACTTGGCGTGATGAATGCAGCCGTCGCCGAGCATCAAGCCGACGACCTCGGCCAGTTCGACGTCAAGTTCACCGCAGCCGAAGCCAACCGGATTCAGCCGCACGTGATCGTCACGAGTTAACTCGCACGCCGGCACGTCGCCGCGATTGGCCGTCAAGACTTTGTGATCCGCCGTCAGCCGCAGTTGGAAACCGGCTCGCGTTGTCAGCCGATACACCGGCTTGCGACCCGTCGGGAAAATGCGGCTGATCGGCCGACGCACGCCGTCTTGATCAACAAGAATCGCCTCTTGGCCAACCATGTCGCCAATGCGGCGGTAGCCTTCAGCGGTGCTCACCAACGTGTCGGCCGTGACGCACGGGTTACTCGCATTGATGCGGCCAGTGTTCGAGCAGGTGTGCCAGCGGTTGATGGACGTGTCGTATTGAACGCCTGGGTCGCCGCAGTACCACGTGCCGCTGGCCATCTCCTTGAGCATCGTGCCGGCGTCGTACTCGGGACCGGACCTGTTGGGGTCGGTGACCCAGTGCGTCTTCCACTTGCGACCTTCGATGGCGGCTTGCATGAACTCGTCACTGATCCGAACGGACAGGTTCGCGTTCTGGAACATGATCGAGCTGTACGCTTCGCCGTTGAAGTTGGATTCGTACTCGCCGCTGTCGATCAGGATACGAGCCTTCTTCTCTTCCTTGGTCTTGCACTGAATGAACTCCATGATGTCCGGATGCCAGTCTTTCAGACTTTGCATCTTGGCCGCCCTGCGCGTCTTGCCGCCCGACTTCACCACGGCCGCGATCTGATCGTAAACTCGCATGAACGACAACGGCCCCGACGGCACACCGCCGCCCGAGAGCTTTTCCTTCGAACTGCGGATTGTGGACAGGTCGGTCCCGGTGCCCGATCCGAACTTGAACAACATCGCCTCGCTGCGAGCGAGACGCATGATGTCCTCCATGTTGTCCTCGACCGACTGAATGAAGCAGGCCGACGCTTGCGGGTACTCATACGGCGTATCGGGACGGCGAATCGACTTTGTTTCAACGTCATACCGGTAATTGCCTTGCGAGCCTTTGACGCCGTACTGGTGATACAGTCCCACGTTGAACCACACCGGCGAATTGAACGAGCCGTGCTGATGCAGGCACAGCCAGGCGAGTTCGCGATAAAATGTCTCGCCGTCGGCGGGCGTCGCGAAGAGGCCGTCCTTGATGCCCCAATCGGCGATCGTGCGAGCGACGCGGTGAATCACTTGGCGAACACTCGTTTCGCGCTCTGGCGTCCCCGGCTCACCGTAGAAATACTTGCTGACGACGACGTTCGTCGCCAGCGCACTCCAGTCCTTGGGGATCTCGCAGTTGGTCTGCTCGAACAGCACTTTGCCGTTCTCGTCCTTGATCTGCGCCGTGCGGAAGTCCCACTCGACCGTCGAGAACGGATCGATGTTGGGTGGACAGAAATGCGAAGCGATCTTCATGGGAGTGGTCTGCGGCGTGAAATGCGGTCCGACATTCGAACTGCTTCGGGCAGCCTCGCGAGCGTGGCCGTTGCCGTTATGCGACCGAGTCAATGAAGCGGAGAGATAATCAGCGTCCAGCAGGGTGTTGGCATCGTGCATCATGCACTCCTTTAGCCAAAAA
>CAYSHJ010000380.1:0-2049 GCA_964430385.1 uncultured Planctomycetaceae bacterium | reverse complement strand
CCCACGGCCCGCGCCGCGACGATCAAAGCAATGAACAGCGGCCAGCCACGGATCGCACGACGCGTGAGCAGCAGCATGGGTTTTCTCCTAACCACCTCTTGCGTCTCGCACGGTTCATCAACGGACGCTGCCCTAGTGTACGGTCAACTTTGATTTTTGGGGTTCGCTGATTCGCTGATTTCTCTCCAATGGCGGAAGGAATTCCGATCCAAGGAGGGAAGCCATGCACAAGCGGTACATCGTGAAGCTCGACAAGGACGAACGAAAAGAACTCTCGCAACTGGTGACGAAGGAGAGGGTCGCTGCGAAGAAGCGGACTCACGCGCAGGTGTTGTTGTTGGCGGATGGCGGCAAGCATGGCCCGGCTTGGAAGGACAGAGCCATCGCCGAAGTCTGCCAGGTGACGGTGCAAACGGTCGAGAACATCCGCAAGCGTCTCGTGCTCGAAGGCCTGGAATCGGCTCTCCATCGCAAGAGGCAGGTGCGGCCGTCTCGGCGGAAGATCCTCGATGGAGAGAAGGAAGCCAAACTCGTCGCGACGTGCTGCGGTTCCGCGCCGTCGGGGCACGCACGCTGGACGTTGCGGCTGCTGGCGGAACGGGTCGTCGAGTTGAACATCGTCGAATCGGTGTCGCACGAAACGGTGCGCCGTTGTCTAAAAAAAACGAACTGAAGCCTTGGCAGAAGAGCATGTGGTGTATCCCGCCGAAGCACAACGCCGAGTTCGTGTTTCACATGGAAAACGTGCTGGAAGTCTATCAGCGCCCGTACGATCCGCGGTTCCCGCTGATCTGCATGGACGAGCTGAGCAAGCAACTGACCATCGAAACGCGGACGCCTTTGAAGGCCAGGCCGGGGCGACCCGAGTGCTTCGACTACGAATACGAACGGAATGGAACGGCCAACGTGTTCGCCTTCACCGAACCGCTGACCGGCTGGCGGCACATCGCGGTGACCGACCGGCGAACGCGAACCGATTGGGCTCACGAGATTCGCAAGCTGGTCGATATCCATCGGCCGGACGCCCAGCGGATCACGCTCGTGATGGACAACCTCAACACGCACAGCCTTGGCTCTCTGTACGAAGCCTTCCCGCCGCAGGAAGCCCGTCGCATCATCCATCGGATCGAGGTGGTCCATACGCCGAAGCATGGCAGTTGGCTCAACATGGCCGAGATCGAATTGAACGTCCTGACCCGGCAATGCTTGGCTCGACGAATCCCTGACAAGCAGACCCTCATCGACGAAACCACCGCGTGGCAGGACAAACGCAATCGCAAAGAGGCCAACATCGACTGGCAGTTCACCACGAAAGATGCACGGATCAAACTCAAGCACCTCTACCCAAAAAATCAAAGTTGACGCCACACTACGCTCCTACTTCGACTGCTGGATTTCCGAAAACGTCGTAACCCATTGTGCGTTACCAAAGTCCAACAGTCGAAGTAGTGATCCACAGATTTCGCAGATTCACGCAGATAAAGAACGGGACACCTAGCGTGCTTTCCTCTTCGATTCCTTCTGGGCAAATCGGTGGAATCTATGGATCAAGCCCGTCATCTAATTCAACTCTGGGGATCCAGTAACGTCGTAACCCGTTGGAATGATGCGTCACGGGCTGGTTGAAGAGTTGAAGAGTGTACCAACTGGTCAATTCGACTGTTCGATTTCCAGTAACGTCGTCGGACTTTGGGCAATTGCCGAAGCCCGAATTCTGGCGAATTCGGCTGCTTGCCAGGTATCGTTGCCGTACACCTCGCGCACTCGCAGGGCGAGCCGAGCCGTCAAGATTTGATTGCAACTTCCGGTGAGACGAATTAGCTTATATTATGCTCACAATCGTGCAAATCCGCGCCGCCGAAAGGCATGCCGAGCGATGGTATTGCGCGGGTGATTGGAACGAGGTTTTTGGTTTCGTCACGGCCGCGGAACGAGAAGAGGCTGGTGACAGTTCACCGCAGATCCTGGGAGGTTGCACATGTCTTCTCGAGATTGGGTTCGTTGGGGACAGTTCGCGGCTGTGGCGAGCGTGATCGCCTTGGCCGCCGC
>CAYSHJ010000379.1:0-3118 GCA_964430385.1 uncultured Planctomycetaceae bacterium | reverse complement strand
CGATCGGCGTCTATCAGCGGCTGGTCAATATGCAGACCAGTCAACTCCGTGGCGAGGCTCAGTTCGGTATCGCTCAGTGCTACGACAAAATGGCCGAGCAACAGCCCAACGAAGCGGCGAAGGCGCAACTCTTCGACCGTTCTTTCCAGGAATATAAGAAGGTCTTCGACAACTTTCCGGAAAGCGGCCGAGTCGGCGAGGCGGTCGCTCAAATGGCCAACTACTACTACCGCCAGAAGGACTATGCTCGCGCGGTCGACATCTTCGAGACGGTGCTGGAAAACCATCCCGACGCGAAGTTCCTGGACGTGATCCTGTTCAACTACGGCCGCTGCTTGTACCGCATGGACCGCAAGGCCGAGGCGAGAAAGCGCTTCGACCAGCTCATCGGCGACTATCCGGAGAGCCCGCTCGCCGGTGATGCCAAGAAGATTTCCGAAGCGCTGAACAAGGCGGAACGCGCGGCGGCACCCATGAGGAATTGAGATCACGAGAGGGATCAACTGGCCATGGAACGATTTTGGCATGTCGATCCTGGCTTGTTACGCTTGGCACCAGGAAGGCAGGACGGGGCGAAGAGATCAAAGTACCTGAGGCAAGTTCAAGAGTTTGGCGACAGCGACGAAGGGATGCCTGCCGTCGAAGTCACCGCAGGAATGGACGGAGAGTTGATGATCAATGACGGAGTCACGCGAGCGACTCGCTGCCATTGCCTGACACCGGGGCGTCCGGTTTTGGTGGAAGTGATCGATGTCCGGCCGAAGGCGAATTTCAGTCGACTGCTTCGTGTGCGAGACGTGCCTCCGCCAACGTAATCGACAAAGGAAAATCCCATGCGTGATCCACATCGTATCACGGGAGTCTTGCAAGAAATCGAACAACTTTGGCGACTGCATCCCGACTGGCGTCTGGGGCAGTTGATCTGCAATTTGACGGCGTGGTCCGACCCGGTCGAGGGATCGGTTTATGACATCGAAGACGAAGCGCTCGTCGACGAGCTGCATCGCCATCTCGCGCAGACACCGGTCGCAGCCGGAGCCGAATGAGCGTTGATTCTGAAGCCGTTTTTGTATCGAAGGAAACTGAATTGCACGCCGTTGATGAACTGTCGAACGTCACCGAAGCCGAACGCCGCGAGTGGATCGCGGAGTTTGATGCGATGGCTCGTCGGCCATTGCCGATTCGTGTGCGCTACGGCTTCATTCACACCGTCAAGCCGGTGCTGGATGAAGCACCATCGCGCGTGTTTGACACGATGCAGCAATACCGTGACTGGTGCGAGCAGCAACTTCCAGCATGGTTGGGTTATGGCCGCGTTTGAATATCGACAGGCAGAAGAAATTCGCGAGACGTTCGCTCGGTGGAACGTGCGATATCTGTTTTTGGGTAAGTCAGCAGCGATCTTGATGGGATTTCCCGACACGACTCAGGACGTGGACTTATATCCGCAGCGATCCGCCGACAACGGCGAAAAGCTGGTTCAGGCTCTGTTGGAGTTGGGATTTCAACTGACGGAGCGGGACAAGGATGGCATTCGCGCGGGAAAGGATTTCGTGCAACTGAAGAACGGACCGTTTGACGTCGACCTGATTTTCGCGCCGGACGGCATCGAACAATTCGACGACGCTTGGAAGCGTCATTTGGAGATCGAAGGTTTTCCGCTCTGCCATCTGGACGACATCATTGCCAGCAAGCGGGCGGCCAACCGACGCAAGGACATTGAATCGTTGCCACGGCTGGTTGCGTTTCGAGATTACTGGAAGCAGAAGCAGGCACAGAGCCCGAAGGGAGAATCCCATTCGTGATCCACATCGCATCACGGAAGTTTTGGATGTAATCGAGCAGCTTTGGCGCCTGCATCCCGACTGGCGTTTTGGGGATTGGTTTGGTTTTCAGAAAACAGACGTGATTTTGGCTTGATCATTCACGATGGTGGATCGTCGACGATTTCCATCGCCTATTGCCCTTGGTGTGGAAGCAAACTTCCGACAGAGGATGAATCGTTATGAAACGATGGCCGTTTTTCGCGATTGTGCTCGGAGCGTTCGTCGGGTTGGTCCAAAGCCCAGCAGCGTTCGCTCAACAGGCAAATGCGCCGGCTCAAGCTGCGGCCGAAAACTCCAAGCAGCTAGACACCGTGTCGCAGGAAGCGGCGAAGCTGGAGGCGGATCTCAACAAGTTCAAGGACACGTCGCCGGAGGCGGGGGAGTTGTTGGTCAAGGTCGTTGACTTGTACCACCTGCACGGTCGAGCCTTTGGGCTAATTCGGGCGGGGCAGCGGTTTGCAGCGGCGCATCCCTCCGATCCGCGGAATCAGGCGGTGATGCTCAAACTGATCGACGGGCTGGAGGCGATGTCGCGGCACAAGGAACTGACGGTTTCGATTCGGCAGTTCATACAGAAGTATCCGCAGGCTCCGCAGAACGTCGAACTGGAAGAGCGGCTGGCGAAGGCGCTCGACAAGTTGGGTGATCGAACCAAAGCGGCGGAGACTTATCGAGCGATGTGGCAGCGACAGCCGAATGCGAACGGGCGAAAGGCGGGCGAGGCGGCGGTTTTTCGGTTCAATCAGGGGTCGCAGCAGGAAATCTTTGATGGCAATGTGTTGGCCGAAGACATGCTCGACAAACTGCCGGCCGGTGAGTTCACGAAGTTGCTGGCGGCGAACGCGCATTATCGCTGGCGGCAGTACGGACAGTGGGCCAAGGCCAACACGCTGGGAGCCAAGATGCTGGCGAAGGGGTTGCCGTATTTGCCGGAAGAGTCACGCGAGTTGCAGCGGATGCAGGGAGAGAATTTCAACAACCTCAGCCAGTATGCGAACGCGGCGAATCATTATCGGCAGGTCCGAGCGGTCCGCGATGACTGGTCGGCGCTCAATCAGCTCATCTTCTCGATGTACTACTCACACGCGAAAGGGGCCGAGTTCGAACCGCTCGTGAATGAGTTCGACGCGAAGTACCCGGATCGCGAAGAACGGTTCGAGAAGCGCTCGTTGCTCGTGACCGCGTTGATTCGCGACGGTGACAAAGCTCGCGGGCTGGAGATGATCAAGCCGCTGCTGGCGTTCAACCCGATGCTGAGCAGCATCGCCAGCCTCTTCGTGCAGAACATTGGC
>CAYSHJ010000378.1:0-2814 GCA_964430385.1 uncultured Planctomycetaceae bacterium | reverse complement strand
CCTGCAAGACTACACCTACAAGTTCGGCCACATGCAGAGCCGATTGATGGAGCCGAAGGAGCTCAAGCCGGACAAGGACTACATTGGCGACCAGATCACGTTGTTCACCGACCGCTGCGTGATGTGTACTCGCTGCGTGCGGTTCACTCGCGAAATCAGCGGCACCGGCGAGCTGCAAGTCATCAACCGCGGCGACCGCGAAGAGATCGACATCTTCCCCGGACTGCCGGTCAACAACAAACTTGCCGGCAACGTGGTCGATATCTGCCCGGTCGGAGCGTTGTGCTCGAAAGATTTTCTCTACAAGCAGCGAGTCTGGTGGCTGAAGTCCGCCGACAGCGTCTGCCCCGATTGCTCGACGGGTTGCAGCATCAAAATCGACCAAAACAACGAGACGATCTACCGCCTGAAGCCGCGCCGTAATCCGCAGGCTCAAGGGGACTTCATGTGCGACGACGGCCGCTTCGGTTGGAAGTACATCCACGCCGAGCAACGCCTCGTACACCCGGAGATCGCTCAAGGCGACCGCCGAATCGCCGTCGATTGGGACACCGCCCTGACCGCGACTCGCAACGCACTGAAAGATGCCGCGACGAAGAATCCGAAGGCCGCCGCAGCCGTCCTCTCACCGTGGATGACCGTCGAAGAGGCGTACTTGCTGGCGAAGCATTTGAAGCTCCTCAGCCCCGACATCCGCTTGGCCCTAGGCCCGGTGCGCATCGAAGGCCAAGATGATCACTATCCGAAAGACATCCGAGGCAACGCTCAAGAGAAGGTCAAATTCACGATCCGCGCCGAAAAGTGTCCCAACCGCCGAGGCGTCGAAGCCGTGTTGCAACATGTCCAAGGCTCGATCATCAATATCGGCGACATCCTGGGCGACGCCTCCGAAGGCCGCATCGACACTCTCTACTTCGTCGGCGGAGACCCACGCGGTGGCCTTGACGAATCGCATGCTGCCGCATTGGCGAAAGTCAAAACGCTGATTGTCCAAGACATCGTTCCCTCGCCGGTTTCCGCGAGAGCTCACATCCTTCTCGCCGGAGGTTCCTTTGCCGAACGCGAAGGGACGTTCGTGAATCAGGCTGGCCTAGCGCAAGCAATCAAGCGTTCGATCCGCTCGCCTGAGGATGCGAGGCCCGATAGCCGTATCCTGTGGGACTTGTCGGGCCGCAAGGGACTGTTCAACGCAAATGTTCTTCGCAATGAGATTGCTCAAGACATTCCAGCACTCGCGGCTTTGGCTGGCGAGATGTGTGGCTCAGGAGCCTTGTTGAAGTCATCGAAGGCGTTTGCCTTATTCAAAGATCAGAAGGCATCCTCATGATGAACTCGATGAACTTATTCCCGCTGCTGGCTGAAGGTGGCTCGGACGCGGTCGAGAATCTGCTGCACTGGCTGTGCGGGTTGGTTGGCATCCCGATTCAAGTCGGTGTGCCGCTGATTTTGATTGTTGCCGTGTTGGTCACGATGCTCGGTGCTTGTTCGTACGCGATTTGGCTCGAACGAAAATTGGCGGCTTGGATTCAGGATCGGGTGGGGCCGAATCGAGTCGGTTGGGCGGGCTTGCTACAGCCGATCGCGGACGGGGCGAAGTTCCTGCTGAAAGAGGACATCATCCCGGCACATGTGGACAAATTCTTGTTTGTGATCGCGCCGACGATTTCTGTATTCACGACGATGCTGGCGTTGTCCGTCGTGCCGCTGGGGCCGACGACGTTGGGCGAGGGCTTCAGCTTCATCATCGCGCCGAAGGTCGATATCGGGATCGTGTTTCTCTTCTCGGTGACGAGCCTCGCCGTGTACGGCATCATTCTCGGCGGCTGGTCGAGCAATAACAAATACAGTGCGCTTGGTGGTCTGCGATCGAGTGCTCAGGTCGTGAGCTACGAGATTCCGCTGGGGATGTCGGTCATTGGCATCGCGCTGATGGCCGGGTCGCTGAATCTGGAAACGGTGATCGACGCTCAGGCACAGGGCGGGCTGTTTGGCTGGAACATTTGGTATCAGCCGCTGGCCGCGTTGATTTTCTTTCTGGCCGCGCTGGCGGAGTCCAATCGTCTGCCGTTCGACTTGCCGGAATGCGAGCAAGAACTGATTGGCGGCTATCACACCGAATACTCGGCGCTGAAATTCGGCATGTTCTTTCTCGGCGAGTACACGCACGTTTTCACGGTCAGCTTTTTGTGCTCGGTGCTGTTTCTCGGCGGCTGGCATTTTCCTTTCATCGCCGAACCGGCGCGCGTCGGGCTGTTGGTGACCGTCCTGAAAATCGGAGTGTTGCTGACGAAAGTCTTCGGGGTCATCGTTCTGATCATGCTGCTGCGATGGTGTTTGCCGCGGTTCCGATTCGATCAACTGATGGGGTTGTGCTGGAAGGCGATGATCCCGTTGTCGCTGGCCAACGTGGTCTGCGTGATGGTCGTCCGCGAGTTCGAGTTGAGTTGGTTCTGGCTGCCAGTCAGTTCGTTCCTGCTGTTCTGCACGGCTGGCTATCTCGGCTTTCATCCGGCTCCGCGACGCTTGCGAGCGGTTATGCCTGCCGAGCAGTTGATCGCGAGTCATCATTGATTCATGGTGTGTGATGTGAATGCGTCGTGCCAAAGCCTGTGAACCACCGGGGCAAGCCCGGTGGGGGGAAGATGAGTCGAAGCAATGCCTATTTCAGAAAAAGATGTTGTCTGGATCGAAGAGCCGGAATTGAGCTTCTGGGAGCAGACGTTTCTACCAGGTGTTGCCGGTGGCTTGAAAACGGCCATCAAACACGTCTTTGAACAGAAGTCCGTGACGCAGGAATATCCAGAGGTGAAACCG
>CAYSHJ010000377.1:0-2664 GCA_964430385.1 uncultured Planctomycetaceae bacterium | reverse complement strand
ATCGCCCGAGCCGCCTTCAGCTTGGCTCGGTAGTACTCTTTCTCTTCGCGACGGTACATCAGCCGGGCAGCTTCGAAAACGATCTGCCGCCTCAATTTTTCATTTGCCATGAGCGGGTGCGCCGTGACCAAGCCCATCAATGCGGCGCCGGGCGTAGGTGAAGAGGATAACCCGGTTTGCGCGCCAAGTGGTAGCTGAATTCGCCAGAATTCAGAGTGTCGATGGACGTTGTGGCTGAATTCTTGCGAATTCAGCTACGACAGCGTGTTTTCCGGCTCCACCGCGTCTACCTCGGCGTTTATTTCGCGTCGCGCATCTCGCCTTGACCGTATTTTAAGGCAGGCGTACCTTCCCCCTCCTTTCCATCCGCTCGGCGTTCTTGCCGAGCACCATCCTGTCTTTTGTCCCGCCTCGATTCCCTCCAGCCTGCGGCGAACGAGCTTCGCTGTTTCCGGCTTCAATCCGTTCGGGAGCGACGTCATGAAGGCGTTTCGACTCGGTGTTTGTTTGCTATTCGGACTGCTGTTGTACGGCTCTGCCGTCGGCTGTCAGAAGTTCAAGCTGCTGCGATCGCAGTCGCCGGAGAAGCAGGACGAGGACGAAGACGACACGCAGAGCGGCAAACACAAGGATGCCGACCCCGACAAAGAATTCGAGACGAAAGTCAAGACGCCGTTGATCGGCGACTACACGACGGTCGTTGGTTTGAACATGGTGGTGCTCGAAGGTGTCGGCCTGGTTGTCGGCCTGGACGGCACGGGGGGCGACCCGCCGCCAACGGTTTACCGCGAGGCGCTCGTCAACGACATGCGCAAACGGGATATCAAAGACCCCGAATCGATTCTGCGATCGCCGAGCACCGCGCTGGTCATCGTGCGCGCTTATCTGCCGCCTCTGGTTCGCAAGGGTGAGGCATTCGACGTCGAGGTACGCGTGCCCGACGGGGACACGACCACCAATCTAAACGGCGGCTGGCTGCTGGAGACCGATCTTTCCGAACAAGCCATCGTGCCCGGAAAAGGCGTGATGAAGGGCCATATCATGGCCAAGGCCAAGGGGCCGATTCTGGTGACTTCGGGCGAGGGCAAATCCGAATCGACCGGCGTGAAGTTGCGCGGCCGCATTCCGGGCGGCGGCGTGTCGAAGAAGGATCGCGACCTGCGCGTGCAACTGCGCAGCGACTTTCGCAGCGTGCGGCAGTCGCGTCGCATCGCCCACAAGATCGGCGAGCGGTTTTTCGCGTACAACGAGAGCGGCCTGCGCGAACCGCTGGCGAAAGCTCTCACCGATCAGACAATCGAGCTGAAGGTGCTGTCGCGCTACAAGGACAACTATCCGCGATACCTGCAAGTGATTCGCAACATCGCCTTCCGCGAAACTCCCGTCGCGCGGCATGTCCGCATGGAGAAATTGAAGTCGCAGTTTCTGGACCCGGACACCGCCGAACAATCCGCGTTGCAGTTGGAGGCGATCGGCAATGAAGCGATCCCCGTGTTGAAGACCGGATTGAAACATCCCGATCTGGAGGTGCGGTTCCACGCGGCGATGGCCCTGGCGTATCTCGGTCAGTCCGACGGCTTGAAGGTATTGGGGGAGGCCGCGATTCAAGAACGAGCCTTCCGCGTGTATGCCCTGGCTGCGATGGCCACGCTCGAAGACCCCGAGACACATTTACTGTTGCGTAATCTGACGAACGCTCAAACGGACGAAGCGGGCAAAACGGTCGACAGCGCCGAACTCCGTTACGGAGCTTTCCGCGCCTTGTGGACACTCGACAAACGCGACCCCTACGTCAGCGGTGCCGTGATGAACGAGCCGAATTCCGCGCGTGAACTGTTCGGCCTACACGTGCTACCGACCGTCGGTGAACCGATCGTCCATCTCACACATCACCGCCGCGCCGAGATCGTGCTGTTTGGCGGCGAGCAGCGTTTCAAAACGCCGATGGTCGTCCGCGCCGGCAATCACATCATGGTGACGGCTCAGCCGAGCAAAGACTTTGTCGTGGTCAGCCGGTTTCAAGCCGGCCAGCCGGATCAACGCAAAGAGGTCTCGCCGCGCGTGGGAGATGTCATTCGCACCGTTGTCGAGTTCGGTGGCAGCTATCCCGACGTGGTTCAAATGTTGATCCAGGCCTCGAAACAAGCGAACCTTCCCGGTCGCATCGAAATCGACGCACTGCCGCAAGCCGGCCGCGAATTTGTTCGCCAGACCCCCGACGCAGCCGGCCGGAAAGTGCGTGTCGGCAATGCGAATTTGATTCCAAACTTCGTTCCCAACTTGAAAGACGGCGATGCCGCCAGCGGCGCACCATCATTCGGCGAAAGTTTGGAATCCGCCAACTCGGCCGAGAATGCCAACTCGCCAGAAAACGCCGATCCAGATGCCAACGCCGCGACGGACGAGAACCTGACCGGCACCAATTCCCAAGGCAGCGCCTCACTCGCCGACGCTCGCAAACAACCCGCCGACGAAACTGATCAGCGCCGCTGGTTCGAGTTCTGGAAACGCAAGTAGGAGACAGGAGACAGGTGGCAGGCGGCAGGACACCGCCGCTTTTGGAGATTCGAGTTGTTCCCGCGCCGCGCCATCATCCCCTGAGACCTCTGACTTATGCCATCTGTCCCCTGTCCCCTGTCCCCTGTCCCCTGTCCCCTGTCCCCT
>CAYSHJ010000376.1:0-16000 GCA_964430385.1 uncultured Planctomycetaceae bacterium | reverse complement strand
CTGCAATCCCAACGCACGATCACTACCCACGCCGTCAACCGCATCCTGGCGCAAGAAAAGCCGGAAGAACAATAACCCTACGCTATCCCCAATTTTCAACTATCCAGTGAGTATGCCGCGTTGGCCGCCACGCAAGCCGCTCTACGCGGGCAGTCGCAAGCGACGGAATTCTTGGATCCGTTCACCGGAGTGTCAGGGACAGGCAGCTTCATTCCAGTATCGGCGGGCGAGCGGCAGTGGGTCGTCGTGGCCGAGCAACCGATCGCGGAAGCCTATGCTCCCATTCGTCGGCTGGGATTTCAGATTGGTGTGGCGGGAACGATCTTGGGACTGGCGGCCCTGGCCGTCGTGGTGGGATTGGGGCAGATCAGTGAGCGAAACCGTCGGCTGAATCGCGAACTCGAAGAACGCAGCGTTCAACTTCAAGCGCAAGCACAAGCCCTGGTCGGCTTCAACTCCGAATTGGAGCGCGAGGTCGCCGATCGCAAGCAAGCGGAAGCCGAAGCTCGGCACGCGAAAACGGTCGCCGAAGCGGCCAGCCGGGCCAAGAGCGAATTCCTGGCCAACATGAGTCATGAAATCCGCACCCCGCTCAACGGCATCATCGGCATGACGGACTTGACACTGGACACGGAAGTCTCGGCCGAGCAACGCGAATACCTGAGCATGGTCAAGTCCTCGGCCGATCACCTGCTAACCGTGATCAACGACATCTTGGACTTCTCGAAAATCGAGGCCGGCAAGCTGGAACTGGAGCAGATCGAATTCAAGCTCCGCAATAACCTGGACGACACATTGGCGACGCTGGCGTTACGCGCGCACAAGAAGTCGCTGGAACTCATTGACGACGTTGCGGCCGATGTGCCGGACAACCTGCTGGGCGATCCCGGGCGATTGCGACAGATCATCGTGAACCTGGCCGGCAACGCCATCAAGTTTACCGAACGCGGCGAGATCGTGATCCGTGTGCAGGCAGAATCGCAAACCTTGGATGAGGTTTGTTTGCACGTCGCCGTGACCGACACGGGGATTGGGATTCCCGAAGAAAAGAAGCACCGACTGTTTCAAGCCTTCTCACAGATCGACAGTTCGACCACGCGCAAATTCGGCGGCACGGGACTAGGTCTGGCGATCTCGTTGCAACTGGTCGAAATGATGGGTGGACGCATCTGGGTCGAGAGCGTCGAGGGTCGCGGCAGCACCTTCCATTTCACGGCGCGCTTTGGACGGGCCGTGATTCGTGCCGAACCGCCCCCCTCGCCACCGGTCAACTTACGGAACCTGCAGGTGTTGGTCGTCGATGACAACGCGACGAACCGGCGGCTCCTGCAAGAGATTCTGATCAACTGGAAGATGCGGCCCACCGTCGTGGACAGCGGCCCAGCGGCCCTAGCGGCCTTGGAAAAAGCTTGGATGGCCGGAGAGCCGTACGCACTGGTGCTGCTCGACGCGATGATGCCCGACATGGATGGATTCATGGTCGCCGAGCGAATTCGGCAGCATCCCGCGTTGCTCGGCCACACCGTGATGATGCTCTCCTCGGCCGATCACGTCGGTGATGCGGCTCGCTGTCGCGAGCTGGAAGTATCCGCTTATTTGAGCAAGCCGATCCGGCAGACTGTGTTATGGGACGCGGTCGTTGCGGCCCTGACCGCATCGCAGGTACCGGAATCACGCTTGCCGCAGGCGACCGCGCGCAACTTGGGATTGTGTCAACGGCGCATGGAGATTCTGCTGGCGGAAGACAACGCCGTGAATCAGAAGCTTGCCGTGCGGCTGCTGGAGAAACGGGGACACGCCGTCACCGTGGCCGCCAACGGCCGCGAGGCTGTCGAAGCGCTCCAGCGGCGGCGGTTCGACCTGGTGCTGATGGACGTGCAGATGCCCGAATTGGACGGCTTTGAAGCCACCGCGTTGATTCGCCGAAATGAACAACAAAGCGACGGGCACGTCCCCATCATTGCGATGACCGCGCATGCCCTGAAAGAGGATCGCGATCGCTGCCTGGCCGCCGGCATGGACGGCTATGTGTCGAAGCCGCTGCAAGTCGAACGACTCCTTGAAACTATCGAAGTTTACGCCATGCCATCGGCTCGCGAAATTTCCGCAGCCGACTCCACCGCCGCGATGCCCGTCGAATCTCCCCCGACGCTGGATCGCTCCGTGGCGCTCCAGCAAGCCGGTGGCGACGCCGAACTGCTGAAGGAACTTCTAGATCTGTTCGTCCAAGAATGCCCACAATGCCTGGCGGCCATTGGTAAGGCCATTCAGCAGCGCGATCCCGCGGCGCTACGTCGCGCGGCTCACACATTCAAAGGCTCGTTGGGAAACTTCGGCCACTCTGCTCCCATCGCCACGGCACAAGTCCTGGAAACGATGGGCTACGAGAATCGACTGGCTGGAGCCGAAGAAACGTTCCAGCAATTGGTCCGCCAGATGGCCCGCCTGCAACCCGCCTTGGCCGCTTTGGTTAACGCCGATTCCGGAACAGAACCTGTCGAAATCGGACCAACCGGCTGAATTCACAACAGTCTTTAGGCACCGCAAAAGATGACAATTCGGAGCACTCAACTTTCCATTGATCTCGCGTGGATGTCATGCACGTTTCGGAACGTATCTCTTTGCGGTTGAGTGGCTCGATCCAGTGGAAGCTCGGAGCTTTCGTGGCGGTTGTCTTGACGCTGTCCACGGTCGTTCTGAGTGCCACGATCTATGGGGTTGCGCGGAACATCGTGCGCGACCAAATTCATGAGCGGCTCTCGGTCGTCGCATCGGACCGGCAACGGTTGTTGCTGAGTTACGTTCAGCAACAGCAAGAACGGGTGGGACTCGTGGCCAGCCGCACGCGGCTGCGGCAACTCGTGGGGCAACATGTCGCTCAACTGATACCGACAGCGGAGTTCCGGAAACAAACGCGGGACATACTGAGCGATGCTCGTCACAGTGCCGAGGGAATTGTGGACATCCTGATCCTCAACCGCGACGGCCAAGTCGTGAGTGCGACGGAGGAGCGCCTTCTCGATGAAAACTTCGCAGCACACGCCGATTTTCAGGCGGGCATCGAGTCGCGCCACCTGGGGCTTCCGCGCCACAATGGGAGTTTCCACGAAGCCTACGTGACCGGTCCGATCACGACCAACGAGAAACAATCTCTGGGTGTCGTGATGCTTGTGCTGAACGTGACTCCGATGGTCGAGTTCTTGTCGGATCGAAAGGGCCTGGGTGAAAGCGGCGAAGTGATGGTGGGAACCGCCGAGGGTGGGAAGGTGCGATATCTGCTCTCGCCGCGTCAAGCTGACGACCGTGCGCCGGTGTCGCCAAGCGATGTTCCGGCAATGGCCCAGGCCATGCAGGGGCACGAAGGGTTCGGTCCCGTCCGCGACTATCGCAACCAACTCGTCTTGGCGGCTCATCGGCCGGTCAATTATCGGGATTGGGGTTTGGTAGCGAAGATGGATGCCGCCGAAGCGTACGCTCCCGTCAATCACTTGCGAACGGTGCTGTTGCTGGTGGCAGCGGGAATTCTGACGCTCGGGGTTGTGGCCGCGTACGTGCTGGCTCGACAGTTCTCGCATCCGATTGTCGAGTTGGCACACACGGCCGCGAAAGTCGCCGCTGGCGACCTGTCCGCACGCGTGGCCGTGCGCTCAACGGACGAGATTGGATCGTTGGTGGCTGCCTTCAACGACATGACCGAGAAGCTCGCCGCGTCGTATGCGAATTTGGAACGCAAGGTCGAGGAGCGGACACGCGAATTGACACTCTCCAACACGCGAGCCGAAGCCGCCAGTCGAGCCAAGAGTGAGTTCCTGGCCAATATGAGTCATGAGATTCGCACGCCGCTCAATGGTATCATCGGCATGACGGAACTCGCGCTGGATACCGATCTGACGGCCGAGCAGCATGAATACCTCGGCATGGCTAAGACGTCGGCCGATCATCTATTGCAAGTCATCAACGACATTCTAGACTTCTCGAAGATTGAGGCTGGCAAGTTGGACTTGGAGTCGATCGAGTTCAACTTACGCGACAGCCTCGACGATACGCTGGCTACGCTGGCATTGCGGGCTCACAAGAAAGGTCTGGAACTGGCCGACTTCGTCCAGTCCGACGTGTCCGACACGCTGTTGGGCGACCCTGGCCGACTCCGGCAGATCCTGGTCAACCTGATCGGCAATGCCATTAAATTCACCGAGACAGGTGAGGTGGTGGTGCGAGTTGAACGCGAATGGCAGCGGGAGAGTGAAGTCGGCTTACATTTCGCCGTGTCGGACACCGGGGTCGGCATTCCTTGCGACCAGCAGACCTCACTGTTCCGCGCGTTTTCACAGGTGGATAGCTCGACCACTCGCAAGTACGGCGGGACCGGTTTGGGCCTGGCGATTTCGTCCCAATTGGTGGGCCTGATGGGCGGGCGGATTTGGTTGGAGAGCGAGGCGGGGCGAGGCAGTACGTTCCACTTCACGGCCCGATTCCCACTATCGACAGTTGCGGCGAAGCGGCCGGCACGCTGCGCACCGGCCTATATGCATGGCTTGCCAGTGCTGGTCGTGGACGACAGCGCCACTAACCGTCGCATCCTCCAGGAGATGCTCATCAATTGGCGGATGAAACCGACGCTGGTCGATGGTGGCCCGGCGGCGCTGGCGACGTTGGAACAGGCGCGGCAGGCCGGCCATCCGTTCGCTCTGGTTCTGCTCGACGGCAACATGCCTGACATGGACGGATTTGCGCTCGCGGAGCGATTCCAGCAGAACCCGGAACTCGTCGGAGCCACGCTGATGATGCTTTCCTCCGCCGACCGTCATGAAGACGCTGCTCACTGCCGCCAATTGGGGCTGGCTGCCTATCTGACCAAACCCGTCCGTCAATCGGAGTTACTGGGCACGATCATGACCGCACTGGCACCCAGGGAACACCTCGAGGCGCCATTCGCCGCAGCACCGGCTGACGTTGTCGTGACAGCGCGACGCCGCTTGCACCTCCTGCTGGCCGAAGACAATGCTGTCAATCAGAAGCTGGCCATCCGGTTGTTGGAGAAGCGCGGGCACAGCGTGCGAGTGGCCAATCATGGCCGTGAAGTCCTGGAAGCGCTGTATCCCCCCAATTCCTCCGGAAGCACGGTGAAAGCGGAATGGTTCGACGCTGTGTTGATGGACGTGCAGATGCCGGAAATGGACGGGTTCGAGTCCACCGCCGCGATCCGCATGCTAGAGAATGCGACGGGCACACATGTGCCGATCGTCGCCATGACCGCACACGCCATGAAGGGGGACCGCGAACGTTGCCTGGAGGCGGGCATGGACGGCTATGTCTCCAAGCCTCTGCAACCCCAAGAACTCTTCGAGGTGGTCGAAAGCCTCGCGACCGGCGACAATCCGCGTCCCGGTGAACTGCGGGCCTCCCTCTCGGAGATGCCGTTCGATCAACGCGCGGCGCTTGGTCACACCAATGGTGATGCTGAGTTGCTGAAAGAACTCGTGGGACTGTTTCTCCAAGACGCTCCGCGCATGCTCGTGGAGATCAGCGAAGCCATCCTGGAAAAAGACGCTGTGAACCTCTGCCGCTCCGCTCACACTTTCAAAGGATCCGCCGGGGTCTTGGCCGCCACCGCTGTGGTGGACGCGGCGCTTCGCTTGGAAACAATGGGCCGCGAGAGAGACTGGGCATCCGTCGAAGACGCTCACCGACAATTGCTGACCGAAACGGAACGCCTCCTGTGCGCTCTCCGGAAAATGAGTTAGACATCAAACGCGCGACGTCGAAATCGCGTTTGAGCCGTGCTCGTGGTTCCTTGCAGGAAACTCGAACCGAATGGACGATGCGCTATCATCGTGATCCGAGATGCGACCTGACCGTTTTTGCCACGAGGTGACTCATGCGGCGCTCCCATTTGTGTTTGGCGACAGGCCTTCTGTGTGGGATCTTCGGTCTGGCCTCGCTCGCCTCCGCCGACGAATTTCGCGTCACGGAGACCGACGACGAAATCAAAATCGAAACATCAAAGCTCGAAGCCTCGATCCGCAAGAAAGGCTACGTGACCGGGATCAAGGCGGGGTCGTTCCTCGACAAGCAAACCGGCTTCCGCGACGCGGGGTTTGGCTTGGACATCGTCGATTGGATCATGGAACCCGGCAGCGACGAATCGTATCGTGATCAGCTCGACAAGGAATTGGTCTACCAATTCGGCAACAGCTACCACGGCAAGACGTCGAAGCGATCCATCGAAGGCCCACAAATCTGTACGCAAGCCAAAGAACTCTCACCGCGCGTGATTCGCGGCAAGGACTTTCTCGCCGTGACGATGGAGTTCCGGTATCGCACGGCGGCTCCGGGCAAGAAGACGGGGTCGCTGTGGCAGCAGACGCTCGTCTTCCCCGCCGGGAAGCGCTATTTCGTTTCGAGCGACAAGGTCACGGCTGTGAATTCCAGCGACGCCATGTTCTTGCGGCTCGACATGCCGGGACATATCCAGCACAACAAGGGCGACACGTTCAGCGAGGTCTACCTCAGTTACTTCGACAAGCCGATCCCGTCGTCCGAGTTCTTCGAAAACTTCGCCCCCGACGAAAAATTCAACTACACGCGCGGCCGCGACGCACTGCCCAAGCGGATGATCCGCGCGTACCACCTGCGCGATCGCGAGACCGCGAAGTCCGGCCCGTGGTTGGCCGGAATGACACTTCAACCCAACGTGGTCTCCGAAGCTTGGTGCCATCAGCGCGGCTACGTCTGCCTGATCGAGGAATTCGGTGGCCGGCCGATCAAGGTGGGCGAATCCTTCAGCGCCGCGTTCGTCGTCGGTTACTTCGATTCGCTCGACGACATGCACGCTAACTATGACCACTTCGCCGGCCACATCGGTTTGGAAGTCAATGAAAGCGCATGGAAGCTGGTGAAGTGACCTCAACGCGATCCCCAAGGAGGATGGGCACTCTTGCCCGTCTTCCGAAGCAGACGGGCAAGAGTGCCCATCCTCCAAGTTGAAGACCGGCTGTCGTGAGAGACGAAAGGTAGGCACACGATGCGATGGCGATCCGGCGTCTTAGCTTTCTCGGCTGTGTTGGTGTTGACGACCCTGACCGCGTTCGCCACGGACATGATTGTCCGGTCGGAGCGGTTGCCAGAGACGACGCCGTGGGACTTGAAGCAACTCAGCGAACTGCCGGCGTTCGAATGGGTCGATGAAAAGAACAGCGTGAGATCGCTCTTTTACGCGGGCGAGGCTTATGGCGGAAAGGCGACTCGCGTGTTTGCGTACTACGCGTCGCCGGCAACGCTGTCGGAAACGGCGCGACGTGACGAGAGATTCCCGGCGGTGGTGCTCATTCATGGAGGCGGCGGCACGGCGTTTCGCGAATGGGCCGAACTGTGGGCCAAGCGCGGCTATGCGGCAATCGCAATGGACTTGGCGGGGCATCGGCCGAATGAGGGGCAGAATGTTCATCTTCCGAACAATCGCACGCGTCTGCCGGAGGGCGGGCCAAATCAAGGGGACGACGAGAAGTTCGGCAGCGTCGATATGCCGCCGACCGAACAGTGGACCTATCACGCCGTCGCGGCGGCAATTCGAGCACATTCGTTGATCCGCAGCTTTCCCGAAGTCGACGCCGAACGGACGGCCGTGTCGGGCATCAGTTGGGGTGGCTATCTCACCTGCATCGTGGCCGGACTCGACAACCGCTTTCAGGCCGCTGTGCCCGTGTACGGCTGCGGATTCCTGCACGAGAACAGCGTGTGGTTACCGCACTTTGAAAAAATGTCGCCGGAGCAGCGCCAGCGGTGGGTCACGCTGTGGGATCCTTCGCAATACCTACCGGCGGTGTCGATGCCGATTTTGTTCGTCAACGGCACGAACGATTTCGCTTATCCGCTCGACAGTTATATGAAAAGCTTTGATGCTGTGCCGAGCACGAAACAGATGCGAGTCACCGTCAACCTGCCGCACGGCCATCCGCAGGGTTGGGCTCCACCCGAAATCGGACTGTTCATCGACCACCGCTTGGGTCGTGGCCTGGCATTGCCAAGCCTCGCCCACCCGACGATCGAAAACGGTCGCGTGCGAGTCGCTGTGCAATCCGAGGTCAAATTGAAACTAGCCGCGCTGCATTACTCGACTGACGGTGACGCGATCAACAAGCGCACCTGGAAAACAACGGCCGCCACCATCGACGGCACGAGCATCACGGTCGAAGCCGCTCCCGCTGACGCGACCGTGTGGTTCATCACCGTGACCGACGAGCGAGATGCCGTCGTCAGCAGCCGAATCGCCTTTCGATGACGACGGCGCCCATAACAACGAGTAGGGGCGGAAGAAGTCGTTCCTCCTCTTGTTACTTCAACCAACCGTTCTGTCTCAATCAGAAGAGCAAGTCATTTTACCCCAGGAATGAATGTCGCCGGCGGGGACGCCGTTGTGAGTCGTGAATCCCCCGGGCGCAACCAGCCGACGTGAGGCTACACCAACTCCTGGATCAGGCGGCGATCCTCCAGGATGAAGCGCGGACGTCCGGAGTTGTCGGTGAAGGTGAGGGCGGATTCGATGCCGAGATGGCGATAGACCATCGCCAAGACATTCTCCGGACGATACGGGCGGTCTTTGGGAACCGAGCCGATCGAGTCGGACGACCCGATGACTTGGCCGACCTTCAAACCGCCGCCGGCCAGGATACACCAAGTGCGCCAGTCAAGCCGGCTTGCAGCACGCAAAGGCGAGTGATCGACATGACGCCACCCAAAGAATTTTGCTCGCGGGCGATGGTCATCAGTGGACTGAGGTTGACCGCACTCTCAGTGTAAACTCCGGATGTCCGAGTTCGTTAATCCTGCGAGTGAGCCGAAAGGACTGGCCGAAAACGGACGACTTCATCCAGCCGACGGATTTGCGAGTTACCGAATAGCCGCGGTTGGTGCGGCGGAGAATGTCAAAGTCCAGCCGGTCGCCGCGAACGTCTACCAACCAATACTCCGCGATTCCGGCCTTCCAGTACAAGTCTCGAAGCCATTCGCAGTCTTTGTTCACCGAACTGCTGCTAACGACCTCTAAGACCATGTCGGGCGTTCCTTCCAACTCGACATGCCCTTCCTGCGATCCTTCGACGAGTTGCACGCCATTTGAGTTGAACGTCTCCCGTGAAACGAATGTCCCGTCCGGCTTCGAAGACAGGTCGGCTTCGACGTTGGAGATAAAGATGCCGTCGCCAAAGTACTCTCCCAGCCGTTTCTTCCTCGCCAAGCTTTCCAACACTCGAGCAAATTCATTCTTCACGCGGTTGTGCGAGTAGATTTGTTCCTTGCTCATGTCCACTCGCACCTCGCCCGCGAGATATGTGACCGTCGCTTTTTCAGGCGATTCATCGGAGTCCATCCAACGCCGAAATGATGCGAGGTCGGACACCCACAGCGGGATTTGGACGACGTCGGTTTCAAAGTGAATCGTGCTCATAATTATTACGCCAATGGGCAGCAGAATTGCAGCGGCACGACATCAAAGTTACACCAACTCGCGCATCGGTTGGATGCCGTCGTCAACGAGATACTGCGGGACGCCGGCTCCGTCGAAGATACGGACGCGGCCAACGTCGAGGCCGGCGCATTTGTAGAGCGTGGCGAAGATTTCTTGGAACTTGACCGGTCGTTCGACGGCATGCTCGGCCTTGCGGTTCGTGCGGCCGATGACTTGGCCGGTTTTCATGCCGCCGCCGGCGAGCATTGCGCAAGAAACTTGCGGCCAGTGGTCGCGCGAGTTGTTGTTGTTGATCTTCGGGGTCCGACCGAACTCGCCCCAGACGACGACTGAGACGTCGTTGTTCAAACCTCGCTCGTGCAGATCGGTGACGAGCGCGGACAAGCCTTGATCGAGCAGCGGGAACTCCTCACGCGACATCGGGAAGTTCATGCCATCGCTGCCGTGCCAGTCCCAGCGACTGTAGTTCAGCGAGACGTAGCGAGCGCCGGCTTCAACGAGTCGCCGAGCGACGCAGAAGTTCTCGATCATGCGGGGTGCACCGTCGCGCATGAATTTCTCGTCGCTCTGGCCGTAGCGAGCTAGCACGCGCGGGTCTTCCTTGGACAGGTCAAGAGCCTCGGCCAGCTTCGATGTCGTGAGGATGCCGAGCGCCTGCTGCGTGTAGACGTCGAGACTTTCCATCACTCCCTTGCTGTCAGCCGAGCGAACGAATCGATCAAACGCTTTCATCAGTTGGTTGCGGTCTTGCAGGCGTTCCAGCGAGATGCCTTGCAGCACCATCCCCTCCGGCGAACTGCGCGCTTTGCTGCCGAGCAAATTAAACGGCGCGTGCGAAACTCCCAGAAAACCGCCGTCTCCCGGCTCACCCCAGGTGCGATTGCCGACTGTGTACATGAGCGAGACATTCGGCGGCACGGCTCCGTTGGTCGGTCCTTGCAACTTCGAGACCCACGAGCCAGCAGCCGGCCAATCGCCTGGCGGCTTGCGATCCGATTTGCGACGCCCGGTCATGCACTGATAGCCGTCGTGCAAACCGTCCGCGTCCGAGATCGATCGCACCGGCACGAACTTATCCATCATCTGTGCCATGCGCGGAAACAACTCGCAGATTTCGATGCCCGGCACGTTGGTCACGATCGGCCTGAACTCGCCCCGAATCTCGGATGGAGCGTCCGGTTTCAAATCCCACAAATCAATGTGCGACGGCCCACCAGGCATGTAGATATTGATGATCGCTTTGTGTGCAGAACCGCTGCGTGCTTCGGACTCTGCTCGCAAGACGTACGGCAGGGCAAGACCTCCCATCGCAAAGCCACCGATCGTCAAGAACGATCGACGCGACAGCCGGTCGCAAAATCCAGAATGATTGCTCGCTGCACGTCCCAGAATCGTCAGCATGGCAGATTCCCCTGGTTCACATTTCGTCGCTCTTTGACCCGCATCGCCAGTAAATCGGCGATGTCCTCAAACCATCTTTGCACAAATCGTTTACCGATCGGCAAGCATTGATGGATGAGTCGGCATTTGAGGGTGCGGATAGAAACGTGTCAACGAGGAAGTGCTTGCGAGGCCCCGTTCACCGAATTTCGGAAGGTGAATTCGCCCGCCTGGGTATCGACCACGATCTGGCAGCCTGGCGGAAGTCGGCCGGACAACAGTTGGTTGGCCAACTCGTTTTGCAGCCGCTGTTGAATGATTCGCTTCAAAGGGCGAGCACCATAGGCCGGGTCGTAGCCCTCTTCGCCGAGCAAGTCTTTCGCCGCGTCGGTGACTTCGAGGGTGTAGCCGTTTTCGTCGAGTTGCTTGGCCAGCCGGACAAGTTGCAGATCGACGATTTGCCGGATTTCGTTCCGCCCCAGCGGGTGGAAGACAATGACTTCGTCGATGCGATTGAGGAATTCTGGCAGGAATTCGCGGCGCAGAGCGTCCATCACGCGGCGCTGAATCTCCTTGTCCAGCCCGTCGCCCCGGAGCGCTCGCCCCTCAGCCAGTTCCATGATCGACTGGCTGCCGATGTTCGAGGTCATCACGACGATGGTATTCGTGAAATCAACCGTGCGGCCGTGGCCGTCAGTGAGGCGGCCATCGTCCAGCAATTGCAACAGGATGTTGAACACGTCACGGTGAGCCTTCTCGATCTCGTCGAGCAGCAGCACGCAATACGGGTGGCGGCGGACCGCTTCCGTCAGCCGTCCTCCCTCTTCGTAGCCGACGTAGCCCGGAGGCGCGCCGATCAGGCGGGCGACGGAATGCTTCTCCATGAACTCGCTCATGTCGACGCGGACCATTGCGTGTTCGTCGTCGAACAGGAATTCCGCGAGCGCCTTGCAGAGCTCCGTTTTGCCGACGCCGGTCGGGCCGAGGAAAATGAACGAGCCGATCGGCCGGTTGCGGTCTTGCAGCCCGGATCGCGACCGCCGCACCGCGTTCGAGACGGCAACGACCGCTTCGTGTTGATCGATCATGCGACCGTGAATGGCATCTTCCATCTTGAGCAGCTTTTCGCGTTCGCTTTGCAACATCCGGGCGACGGGGATGCCGGTCCACAGGCTGACGACTTTCGCGATGTCCTCGTCCGTGACTTCCTCGCGGAGCAGTCGCTCGCCCTTCGCGTTGCTGGTCTCGGCCGAGCGTTGCTCCAACTCTTTCAATTCCGTCTCCGCTTTTTGCAGGTCTTGCTCGGCCTTGTAAGCGGCAATGAAATCTTCGTTCGCGTTCGTCCGCTGAGCCTGCGCAAACGCTTGCTCACGTTGCGTGCGGAGCCGCTCGATTTGTTCCTTGAGTGGGCGGAGTCGCGACAGTGCGTCCTTTTCTGCCTGCCAGCGAGCCTTCAATTGGTTGACCGATTCTTCACGGTCAGCAATCGCTCGCCGCAGCTCGTCGAGCCGCTCGCGGCTGTCGGGGCTTTTCTCGGTTGCCAGTGCGGTCGCCTCGATCTGCATTCGCGTGAGTTGTCGAGTCGCCTCGGCGATCTCCGCGGGCATCGAGTCGATTTCCATACGAAGTCGGCTAGCCGCTTCGTCCACGAGGTCGATCGCCTTGTCCGGCAGGAAGCGATCGTTGATGTATCGATCCGACAGCGTCGCCGCCGCGATCAGCGAATCGTCGGTGATCCGCACGCCGTGATGCGACTCGTAGCGCTCCTTCAACCCACGCAGGATCGAGATGGTGTCCTCGACGTTCGGCTCCTGCACGAGCACCGGCTGGAATCGTCGCTCCAACGCCGCGTCTTTCTCGATGTGCTTGCGATACTCGTCGAGCGTCGTCGCGCCGACGCAATGCAACTCGCCGCGAGCGAGCGCGGGCTTCAACAGGTTGCTGGCGTCCATCGCTCCTTCCGCCGCGCCGGCACCGACGACCGTGTGCAGTTCGTCGATGAAGAGCACAACGCGACCCTCGGCCGACTGGACCTCACGCAATACAGCCTTCAGCCGATCCTCGAATTCGCCGCGATACTTGGCTCCTGCGATGAGTGCCCCCATGTCGAGCGCGACGACGCGCTTGTCCTTCAGATTCTGCGGAACGTCGCCCATCACGATGCGATGGGCCAACCCCTCGACAATCGCCGTCTTGCCAACGCCCGGATCGCCGATCAGCACCGGGTTGTTCTTCCGCCGCCGCGACAACACTTGGATGATGCGACGAATCTCCGTATCGCGGCCAATGACCGGATCGATCTTTCCTTGCCGAGCCAACTCCACCAGGTCTTTGCCATATTTTTCCAGAGCCTGATACTTGTCCTCCGGCGATTGATCCGTGACCTGTTGGCTGCCTCGCACACTGCGTAGCGCGTTGAGGATGTCTTTTTCCTCGACCGCGCTCAAATCGAGCAATCGCTTCGCGGCGTCGTCGACCTTCGTCAACGCGAGCAGCAAATGCTCGGTCGAGACGAACTGGTCCTTCATCTGCGTGGCCGTCTGCGTCGCGGCATCGAAGACCTGCATGACGGCCTGACTGGCACCGACTTGCCCGGCGCCGCCCGAGACCTTTGGTAGCCGACTCAGTTCGCTCTCGACCATCTCTTCGAGTTGCCCGATCTTCACTCCGATCTTCTGCAACAGCGGTCGAACGATCCCTTGGTCCTCGGTCAGTAGCGATTTCAACAAGTGCAGCGGCAAGAGCTGTTGATGCCCACGATTCTCGGCCTCTTGCTGCGCCTGCTGCACGGCTTCTTGAGATTTGACGGTGAGCTTGTCGAATCGGAATGCCATATTGGGATCTCCTGCTGGCTGCTCGATTGGCAATGCTGGCCAGCGGAATCAGACTTACTTCTTCTCAAATTCCGCGTCGATCACGTTGTCGTCGGCCGGCTTCGAACTGCTGGCGGAAGCACCAGCACCAGCAGCAGCACTCGCATCACCGCCGGCGCCTGCGCCAGCGCTCTTGTACATGTGCTCGGCCATCGCGTGCAGCGTCTGCTCCAGTGAGCTGATCGCGCTGTTGATCTGATCGACGTTGTCAGTCTTAAGTGCGTCGTTCAGCTTGGCGACGTTTGATTCAATCGCGCTTTTCGATGCGGCATCCAGCTTGTCGCCGAATTGCTTGAGCTGCTTCTCCGCCTCGTAGGCCATCGTCGAACCTTTGTTCTTCGCCTCGGCGAGAGCCTTCCGAATCTTGTCCTCGTCGGCGTGAGCGTCGGCGTCCTTCTTCATCTTCTCAATCTCATCCTTCGACAGACCGCCGGAATTCTCGATACGCACCGAATGCTCTTTGCCGGTGCCGAGATCCTTCGCCGAGACTTTCAGGATGCCGTTCACATCGATGTCGAAGGCCACTTCAATCTTGGGCATTCCGCGTGGTGCGGATGGGATGTCTTCGAAGTTAAACTGTCCGAGCGGCCGGTTGTCGCGAGCCATCGGCCGTTCGCCTTGAAAGACGCTGACCGTGACCGCTCGCTGATTGTCGGCTGCCGTCGAAAACGTTTCCTTCTTCGTGGTCGGGATTGTCGTGTTGCGTTCGACGAGTGGCGTCATCACCCCCCCTTCGGTCTCGATGCCCAGCGACAGCGGCGTGACGTCCATCAGCACCACGTCGGTCACTTCGCCCGTGATGATGCCGCCCTGAATGGCCGCGCCGATCGACACGACTTCGTCCGGATTCACTCCCTTGTGCGGTTCCTTGCCTTGAAAAATCTTTTTGACGAAGTCCTGCACCTTCGGAACGCGCGTCGAACCGCCGACGAGCACGACCTCGTCAATATCTGTCGGCTTGAGCTTCGCGTCTCGTAACGCACTCTCGACCGGATTGCGGCAACGCTCGATCAGGTGATCAACCATCCGTTCGAACTCGGAGCGAGTGATCGTCATTTGGAGGTGCTTGGCTCCGCTGGCGTCGGCCGTAATGAATGGCAGGTTGATTTCCGAATTTTGCAGTGACGACAGCTCCTTCTTGGCTTTCTCGGCCGCTTCGCGCAGACGTTGTAAGGCCATCGGGTCTTTACGCAGGTCGATACCGTTGTCCTTTTGGAACTGGCTAGCGATGTGATGGATCAGCACTTCGTCGAAATCGTCGCCGCCAAGATGCGTGTCGCCGTTTGTACTGAGCACTTCGACGAGCTCGTGGCTGACCTCGAGGATCGACACGTCAAACGTGCCGCCCCCGAGGTCGAACACGCAAATTTTCTCGTCCTTTTTCTTGTCCAATCCGTACGCCAGCGCCGCCGCAGTCGGCTCGTTGATGATGCGCGCGACTTCGAGGCCGGCAATCTGACCGGCATCCTTCGTGGCTTGTCGCTGAGCGTCATTGAAGTACGCCGGAACTGTGATGACCGCTTTGTTGACCTTGTGACCGAGGTAACTTTCGGCGGCCTCCTTCAATTTGCGGAGCACCATCGCGGAGATTTCCGGCGGCGTGGACGTCTTGCCGCCTGCCTCGACCTTCACGTAGTCGCTCGGTCCACCAACGACCTTGTACGGCACCAACTTCTCTTCGGAGGCGACCTCGTTGTGGCGGCGGCCCATGAACCGCTTGATCGAGTAGATCGTGTTCGTCGGATTCGTCACCGCCTGCCGCCTCGCCGGATCGCCGACAAGGACGTCACCTTTGTCCGTGAACGCCACCACGCTTGGCGTCAGCCGATTCCCCTCTAAGTTGGCGATGACTTTCACCTCGCCGCCTTCCATGATCGAAACCACGGAATTTGTAGTTCCCAGATCGATCCCAATGACTTTTTCAGAGACGGCCATCGCGATGCTCCTCGTGACTTGATTTCGGCGACTCGCCAAATGAGTTTGTTCGTCAAAGAGACGCGACGGCTAGGCAAAGCTCGTGCCAGCAACTCCGTCTTTGCATCGTGACGTAACTCTCAATATGAAAGTCGATTATGAGTTGGCAGAGAGTCGTCGTCGTGAAGCTTGCCATTTTGACACCGCCAATCTTTGTCGCAACGTTCGCGAGAAATGCCAAAGTGACAGAGTTGGCCCAAGATGGCTTCTGGATCTTGTGATGCCGAAACCCCTTGGCTCCTTGACACCTAAGTTGCGGCACAATACAAACTTGCCCACGTTCGACTGAGCGAAATCGGCCTGCAAT
>CAYSHJ010000375.1:0-2376 GCA_964430385.1 uncultured Planctomycetaceae bacterium | reverse complement strand
GGCAACATAGCGCGCTACCTGTTCCCACTCCGGTGCACTCTTGCCATCGAAGAAGCGCTCCAAGTCGCGGGATCGCCTTCCATGCACCTCTTGGATCATTGTCTAAGTTCGAATAGCGAGCATCGGCAGCGTCGCTTCTCTCTTCCAAATTGATGCTGAACAACTCTGATTTTCTGTAAACAATGATGTGATCTATTACGGAGGTAAAATTGTTGGTGTTGTTGCTCCGCGTGTATCGCTTCTGCCATTCAATTTGTGCCACAAAATTTTGCTCTCCAAACACTTCGTCGAGCAACATTCGTGCCCGGTGTGCTTCGTTGTCGTCGAGCGTTATCCAGATGCTGGCACTCTCCGACATAAGTTCTTTGAGCAACTGCAGTCTTGGCCACATCATGCAGAGCCACTTGTCGTGGCGTTCGAGGTCGTCTTTGTCCACGACCCCCTTGAGCCAACTCTTCATGAGCGGCGAATTTACGTTGTCATTGTATCGCCAGTTTTCGTTGCCGGTATTGTATGGTGGATCAATGAAAACTAGGTCCACCTTGCCAGCATAGCGCGGCAATAACGCCTTCAGGGCTTCGAGGTTGTCGCCGTGTATGATCAGGTTATCGTCGAGCGACGGCTCCTCCCCGTTTGGCACCAGACTCTTCTTGGCGTCGACGACCAGCTCCCGGAACGGCACCGAGAGGTGGTGTGAGTACACGAACGGCTTGCCCTTGAAGTCCAACGTCGGCATGCGCCGCTCCTTTTCACATCACGATGCAATCGGCCACCAGCCTTCACCCTGTCTGGAACAACTCGCCTATGCGGATAGACATCATTTGGGAGCTTACTTCGAACGTCCGCGCCAGTTCCGCCATGAGAACCTCGTCATCTACGTCCACTATTCGCCCTCTGAGTTCCGCGATTAGTATCTCGCGCGGCACCAGGAGCTCAGCCGCGAACCGGTTGGCATCGATCTCTTTCCGGTCAAAACCCTTCGATGAGTTCTCATCGCGCGCCATCACGAAATATTTCTTATCAACATGGACGTCGGCGCCTATCTCAGTCATATGCAGCTCGAAATGTCCGCACTCATGCGCCAGCGTGAAGCGCTGTCGGTTAGGATGATGTAGCGAGTTGACCACGATGATCGGCGTTCCTTCTTTCACAAAAATCATTCCGGATAGCTCGTCGTCCAGAGGGACCAGCCGCACAGTGATTCCCTTGTGTTCCACGATCTTGTCGACCGGGACCGGAGCGGATGTAACGCCGAACTCTTTCAGGACCTCGCGCGCACGCTTCCTCGGGTCTCGGCTTCCCTTTGCCCCGGCCATACTTTCTACCTCCTAGCCGCTACGCCGGTCGCTCCCACAACCCGCGCCACGTCGGCTTCCTCTCGCTCGTTCAGGTTTAGACTCGAGTTGATCGGCCGATCGATTGGCACCCGAGGCTCCGTGGTTGCTCGTGGCAGCAAGGTCCCCGCCTCAACCTTGAGTGCTCGCGCCAATTTGTAGAGGTGGTGCAGTGGGATGCGCTGCCGGCCAGTCTCGATATTTGCAACGGAGGCGCGGGACAGCTCAATCGCTCCCGCAAGCACCTCCTGGCTCATACCCAGCCGCTCGCGGTGCTGTCGCACCAGCTGCCCCAGTCGCGAGTAGATTTCCGACTCATCCATGCGGCTACCCTTCGCCGTCGCACTATCCACTGTCAATGTGGCAAACATCGTTGGGGATATACACAATACTATGTTTGTGGTGTTGACGAGAGACTGAGAATCGGGATTCCTCCGCTCGTCGGCGATACGACCGACGCACCACGGAGATGATCATGTCCCGAAAGAACCAGCATGTTGTCCCGCATGGCGATGCATGGGCCGTCCGAGGCGAAGGCAATCGCAGGGTGACGTCCACCCACGATACGCAGTCCGACGCAGCGGCAGCGGCCCGTCGCATCGCTACCAATCAAAGTTCTGAGGTTGTCATCCACAGACCGGATGGGCGTATCCGCGACAAGGACAGCCACGGGCGCGACCCATTCCCGCCCAGGGGCTGAGAAGTGCGGTCGCTCCGGCGGCCGCAGTCACCGCCAACCGCCCAGAAGGAGGCGCGCCGTGCGCATTTCAAAACATCACATCAGCAACCTAGACCTATACCTGGGCGGGTTCGCAGACGGCTCGTCCTTCCGTATCATCTCCGCTTTGCCCAGGCCGCCTGACCAACTATGCGAACGCCTAGGCTTGCCTGTCCCGCCTCGCAATGGCGATACAGTACTGCCTCGGGTTGTTGGCCCTGTTTCTCGATTTAATGCACGAGGCCGATGGATCGTACGCCGCGATCTCCCTAAGGAGTCACGCTACATCCGAACGGTCACGTGGAGGTGGACCCAGTGGGCGGG
>CAYSHJ010000374.1:0-2064 GCA_964430385.1 uncultured Planctomycetaceae bacterium | reverse complement strand
CTTTCCTTCTTTGACGAGTCCAGCCGTGCGATCCGTCCCCAAGTTTCTGTCGATCCTGGTTCTCGTCTGCTTGATGGGCCTTGCCTCGGCGGACGAACCCCAGACCGATGTTTCGGAACGTCTCGAAAAACTGGGGCATCCCCTCGCCCAGCGTTATCCCGACGGGAACGTCTACGTCCCCGGCATCGCCAAGAGCGGCGAGCTAAAAGTTTATCGCTTCAATGGCAACGGATTCGATCCTTGTACCGGGGATCTGCTCCCAGGGGCGGAGCAGCCTGTTCGCAATTCCGTGAGTTGGTCGACGGCGGCCCTCGAGAAGCCAACGATCTTCAAGGGCAAGACCGTTTACTTGGGCGGCGTGATTCGAAGCAACCAGGATGCCGACAAGCGTGGGCTCAGCAAAAAGACATTGGAGTTGTTCGTGGCGACACTTCCCGGTCCGAACGAGTTTCGCGCCGAACGATCTCTGACCGAAGAGAATCTGACAGACCTCGCCGTCGATGACGAACGTTGCTACACGGTCAGGTACCGCTGGAAAAACCAGAGCGATCCCAAGCAAGGAGCGGTGACCACAGTTTCTGCCAGCACCGATCTCAAGAATTGGTCGAAACTGTTTTCGTTCCACGATGAGACTTTTGCCTCCGCGATCGAGGTGGTCAACGGTGACTTTTACCTCGGCCTCGGCGGCACCCGCGAGTTCTGGACTCCCTCCACAGGCATGGTCCGCCGGCAAGAAGTGGGACCATTGGCTCCCGCTCGGTGGTCCGAATGCGGGGGACCGTGATCTGAAAGTCGAACTCAAGAAGCTGGAAGAGTCGCGTACGAAGAGTACGCAGCCATCATTGCCGCTGGAAGCCTACGCCGGCACCTTTACCTCGAAGCTCTACAGCGATCTCCAACTGATTTCGAGTGGCCTTGGAGGTCGCTGATTGACGGCCGCGAGCCACTGGGATAAACCGCTCGGTCAAGAGTCCGGCAACAAGCGCGAGACCGGCCGCAACAGGTCATCCTTGAAGAATCCAGCGGCAAATCTGACGGAAGCTCGCTCCTTTGCCCTGCACGAGAATCCCCACTCGGAACACGCGGCCCGCCGCCCACACACTGGCAACCGTCGTCAAGAGCACCAGCACGATGCCGACAATCGGTTGCCAGAGCGGCACGCCCGGCGGCACGCTCTGACGGAGAATCATCAGCAGCGGCGTGGCCGGCGGAAACAGCGAGATTGCTGTCGAGAACGTCGAATTCGGCTCTTTGATCACGTTCACGAACACAAACATCGGTGCCATCGTGACGACCATTGCGGGCATGAGCAGGCTTTGGGCTTCTTGAGCGTCGGTCACCGCCGCACCGATCGCCGCGAACAGTGCTCCGTTCATCACCACGGACAGCGTGAGAAAGAGGACGAACCACAGCAGCAGGTGTGTCGGAAACAAGTCGGCATACCCCGCGCGCCACAGCGCCGCATATCCCGCTCCCATGTAGATGGTCATGATTGTGATCGAGACGCCGAGCGTGCCGATCAGCTTGCCCAGCATCAACTGAAACGGCGTCGCCGAGCCCAGCAAGACTTCAGCGATGCGTCCCATTTTCTCCTCGAGCACACTTTGAAGCAGCGGCGTCGAGCCAACCATCACGCCGATTAGCATCAGCATCATCATACCCATCGGCATGAGAAAGCTGGCCGCCGTGTTGACCTTGTCCGCATCGGTGATATTGCCGTCTTTATCCAGCGAGACCAAGCCGAGGGTCTCGACCGATTCCAACCGGATGGCGCGGCGGACAAGCTCGCGATCCAGTCCCACCTGGGCGAGACGGATTTCCTGAACCTGATTGTTCAACACCGCCTTGAGCCAGCCGGAGAAGTCGTCGTAGGTCGGGCTATTCGAGTAATACGCGATCTTCGCCGACGGCATCACCGGAGCGGTCGCGGCTGACGCCGGATCTGTGTCTGGGTCGAGCAGATCGGCGGCGATGTCCACGAACGCGAGCAACTCTTCCTTGCGAACGCGATCTGATAGTTCCAGCGTCGATTTCGGTGGCTCGCCAATCTCGGCCGGATGGACA
>CAYSHJ010000373.1:0-2354 GCA_964430385.1 uncultured Planctomycetaceae bacterium | reverse complement strand
ATGCGGAATTGAGAAAAGCTCGCACCGACGACCGTTTACTTTGGGCTTATGCTTCGCTGGAAGCCACTTTGACGTTCCTTCGCCGGATCATCGTCGTTTCGTTTGACTCCGCTGCACTGCAGTTGGTTCAGCAATACCGGTCGTTGAAGATCCGCGTCGGAACGAATGACCTTCGTATCGCTGCGACCGCCTGTCACCATCAACTCACCTTGGTCACTCGGAACATCAGCGATTTTGAACTCGTTCCGGGTCTGACCTTGGACGCATGGAGCGAATAACGCCACGTTCATGAGCTTTACAAGTTCCATTTTTTGAGATTCTCCCCGCCCCATTGAGTCGTGCCGTGAATCCTCGCCGGGGCGGGCCTGTCGCGACCGGGCGGGGCGTGATGGTTCCACTGGCGGACGGATCGGGGTTTTGGCCCGAAGCACCCGGAGTGTCCTGGTGGGCTCACCACAAGCGCCGGGGACGTGATCTCAAAAAACAAACTCCGGGGACGTGTGGTGACCAGAGGAAGGAGCGGTCCTTTCACCGGCTCCACACAACCGATCGTCGGTCAATCGACAGGACTTTCAGCCTATCACGTTCGGGCTTCATCGTCACGCGGCGACGGAAAGCTGCGTCGGAGTCCCGCATGCTTTCGTGAGCCAGTTGCTGTGAGGCTCCGCACGATGAGGCGCAGCCGGTGAGCGGCAACGAGCGTATGCACAATGAAATCGGCGAGACTGAGCGTATGGTGATGATGGCCGATCCCGATCTCTTCGAAATGACGGCGATTGGGCAAGCGCGTGTCGGAGCCATGAAATAGCCGGAAGCCATTGCGTGTCAGTTTCCAGTAATGGGGTGAGCCGCCGTGGCCGGTCGTCGCATACGGCCATGAACAGACCCAGCCGACACGCCGTAGCTGCTCCAGGCGCTCGCGAACACGGCGCTCGGTGGTGAACGGTGGGTCGAACGTGCGGCTGAGTTTCAGAAGCTGCCGCGCGGTGAGCGGGCAGCGGTCAAGCGCCATCAGCGTCTCGATGTCGCGTGGCGTGACGATGCAGCGTTGAGAAGAATTTGCCATGCTGTCCCCCGTAGCGTACTCTCGGTCTCCTGGCTTCGCTTCCCCTTCGACTTGATGCCTCCCACGAAACCTGGCTATGTGAACGTTGACGAGCTGATCGCTCAGGTCACGCCGCAGCACGTGGCGGCGTCCTTCGGCGTCCCGTTCCCGGCGGACATTTCGGGAGAAGTCCGCATTCCGTCGGTGTTCGCGGAGAAAGGGCACGGCGAAAATTCCTACGGTGCGCTTACGATCAACCTCGATGAGCCGCAGAATCCGATTTACTGCCATGTCACCGGCACTCGCGGCAACCTTCTGACGCTGATTCACGGCTTCAAACATCATCGCCCGCCAGTGAGCGGCAAACTCCGCGGCGACGAGTTCAAAGAGGCAGCTCGCATTCTTCAAGAGATTGCGGGCAAAGTGGATGCTGTGTTGTCCGGCCAAACGATGTCGGCCAGGTCTCCTGCGTCCGAGGCTTCGGTATCCGCCGCTTCGGAGCCGCAGAAGCCAGAGCCAATCCGTCGCAATATTCCACTGAGGGATTCGGAGAATGAACGCGCTCGCACGCTCGTGACTTTGCACGAGCAGTTCGTCGTGGACAGCGCCGATATGTCGCCGGCGGCTGCGGCCTATTTCCGCTCGCGAGCGTTTCTCACTCCCGAAGTCTGCCGGAAGTGGCGCATGGGCTATCTGCCCAAGAGCGCGTCCAGCTTACTGCGTGGCCGCGTCGTCTACGCGTACAGCAACGAGCAGGATGACATCCTCTCGTACTTCGGCCGCGACCCGCAGTTTGAAGAGCACCAGCTCGAATGGGAGCAAGCCGGACGTCCCGATGACAAGCGGCCGATGAAGCACCGCTTCGTGAAGGACTTTCATCGTGGCCTGGAACTGTATGGCCAGAACGGAGCGGCACGACTCCAGGAACCGCACGTCCGCGAGTCGCTACAGAGCGTTGGGCTGGTCGTGGTCGAAGGTCCGAACGACGTGATTCGCCTGGACACGCTGGGTGTCGCCGCCGTTGGGCTGTGCTCAAACAAGGCGACCGACGAGCAGATCGAGAAGCTCGTGCGTTTCGCACAGAAGGCGGCGCATGGACGAATCGTCCTGCTTCCCGACAACGACCCCGAAGGCGAGGCAGGGTTCAAGGAACTTCTCTGGCGTCTCAGCCAGTGGTGTCGCCTCCGGCGTCGAGAGCGGAGTGCGGCACACCGTCGCGGGCCTTGCCTGAGGCCGCGACCCCCACACGATGAAGCCGCCTGATCGGGACAGTCTTGGCCCGTCGGCGTGTCGTAACCGTGTGGGGGTC
>CAYSHJ010000372.1:0-2354 GCA_964430385.1 uncultured Planctomycetaceae bacterium | reverse complement strand
CCGTGCCATCCGAGTGTTGGACAGCGTGCCCACACGGGATGACGCTGCCGGTCGCCGGACCTCTTTTGCAGCTGCTCGGGCCACGATGGCTCGGACACTTCCGAGTCTGCGGGAGATTCACGAGCACTACATTCACTTCCGCAAGGAATGGGAATTGGCACACATGACACCGTTCCTGAGAATGCTCGCTGACCGGCAAGCGATTCTCCGGGATCAAACCGCTCGTTGGGCCGAGGCCAATCTGTCACATCAGCCGCTGGGCGCTAGCCCCGGTTCGAGTGATTCTCCGCAGACGCAAACCGGGGCTAGCGCCCTGCGGCTGAATTCATCAGAGGCTCAACCGACGGCAGCACAACAGACAACCGGATCGCGACGGCAGCAAAAACTCATCGAACTGTGCGGACTGGCCTCCACCGCGTTTTCCGGTCTGGCCGAACGAGCCGCCGAATCCGAGTCGCCGTTGAGCGAGGCGTTTGCTGAAACGTCCGAAGCGTTGATCGGAGACGAATTGCTCGGGATGCAGAAGTCAGCCCAGTCAGCGATCGAAGCGCAGAACTGGTCGGTCGCTGCTCAGCAGCAGACACAAGCGGCGGCATCGCTGGACGAAATCTACACGAGGCTGCGTGAAGCTCTGGCGGAAGCCGCCCGCCGGTTGCTCGCGCAGTTGGATGACCCAGAGAAGAGCACGTTGGAAAAACAGGCCGAACTCGGCAAGCTGAAGGAAGGTTCCTCCGAAGATCTGCTCGACGAACCCAACGGCCTCAAGCTGGAAGAGGTCATCCATCAAGTGGAGGTGGCTCAGGCGAAAAAGAAGAAGGGCGAAGGGGACGACGAAGCCAAACCGAACGACTATCTGTTTCCCGATAGCGCCGTTCCGGGATTGAACGCTCCGGACAAAGGGTTTCGGCAGGAGTTCAAGAATCTCAGTCTGGCCAAGACTCCGGGCGGCGAGCCGAGCTTCCCCAACCAGTCCGACCGGAAGGGAAATAAAGTCAAGCCGCACATTCAGGAGAAGTTCGAAGACCTCGTCGGCGATCTGCTGGAAGAAGAAGACGCGATGAAGGAGAACTACGAGACTTACAATCTCAACGCCGCCTTCAACATCAACGAGAAGGGGGACGTCGGTAAGCAGGGTGGCGATCTGAACTCGACGGCGGCGTCTGCTGCCACCGGCAACCAAAAGCCTCCCACGACGAACGTCGGTGGGGCATCGCGAGTCGGTCGGCAAGGGGCGCGGGCGCATGGCGTCGCGGTCGGCAATGAATCAATCAATCGCCGTGGCCGAGACAAAGTCCAGGAAGGCCAGGATCGTGTCCCCGACCAGAAGGACACCGTCAAAGAAACCAAGAGCGCTGATTCGCAAAGTGATACATCGACAGGCATCGGCGGACGGAAAGTCGAATCGGATGACGCCAAGTTCAGCTTGAGCGACGTCGGCGAATGGACCGACGACATGATCAATCGGATGGACAAGCCGCAAGCAAAGAATTCCATCGTCGAACGTCAGGGAGGAAAGCTCGATGCCAGCGTCGCTGAAACGATGCGCGACATGAACGGCAAGCAGGAACAGATCATCGAGCGGCTGAAAACGATTCGCAAAGATCTCAAGAATCTTTACCTGCCGACGGAACACCTCGACCAGTTGATTGACCAGATGCAGGCGAACCTGCACAGCCTCAACGATCGGCCCTCGGTGGAAATCTTCCGGTTGCAGCAGCAGACGCTGGAACGAGTTCGCGGAGTGTTGCAGGTGTTCCACCAGGCCCATTCCGGATTCCAGGCGAGCTTGCCTCGTGAGCAGCAAGTCCGAGGACAAGTACTGGATGATCCCGCCCGCTCCGTTCCGCCGGGTTACGAGGACGCCGTGAAGACCTACTACCAACGGCTGGCCGCCCCGGACCGAATGCCCTGAATTGGCAGAACAATTGGGGCAGAACAATGAGAACACGAATGATGAGGTCAAATAAGATGACTCAATCATCTTTGTTTCATCGTTCTGCCCACATCGTTCTGCCAAGTTTCAAGTGGCTCGCTGCGATCTTGTTCTGCTTGATCAGTGTGGCCAACCCAGCTTTCGCGCAGCGAGAAGTTCGTGTGCGCACTGTGCCGGAAACGCCTTTGCCGTTTGTGACCACCGTGGTCGCACCGGTGACGCGGCATGTCGCGGTCAGCGATGTTGCTGGCGTGCTCGCCGTGGGACATCGTCCGAAGTCGCCGGCGCATGTGTCGCTCTTTCGTTTGGATGCTCAAGGACAGATCGTCCCCGGCGATCCGGTGACGATTACGCTGCCGAAACCGGCGACGTTCGGCGCGCGGCCCAATCATGTTCTTGCACTGCGTTGCCATCCGCGGCT
>CAYSHJ010000371.1:0-3040 GCA_964430385.1 uncultured Planctomycetaceae bacterium | reverse complement strand
AAACGCCATCAAGGACGGCACGCTCCCGAACGGTACACGCACGGCGGTTTGAGTTTGGCCGAGTGCATGATTCCGATCATCGTGCTGGGGCCGAAGGTGAAGTTCGAGCCTGCCTTCGAGTTGGTGGATCTCCGGTTTGACGGCGTGTTGTCGGAAGGACAGCCGCTCGACATCATCATCACCGCGAGGGCCAAGACTCCCGTCAAGGAAGACGTGTTGTTCCAGCTTCAAGTTGACGCCGGAGTGGACGACATTCAGCCTCGCAAGGAAGTGTTCTCCGGCACGGAACACGAATTCCGAGTTCGCTGGACGCCGAAACTCGACAACCCAACGCCGGACGAACAGAAAGCAGGTCAGGTGGTCAAGCAGGTCACGGCGATCGCCGGCTACCGCTGGCAGAATCGCAGCGTGCGAACCACGATCCACGGCTCGGTCAGCATTCAATTGGATACATCCCGCGTCCGCCGTCGCCTGGACAGCAAGCTCGACAGCATCATGGGCATGGTCCCCGCTGGGCTGCGGTAGATTGAGGAGCCATGAATACTCGCTTCAAGGACATTTTCCGAGGCAAGGTCGTCAACAAACGGCTCACCGTGGACACGGGTGTTGATGAGTTTCCTCGCTTCGTCGTCGAGTACCTGATCGACAACTATTGCACCGAAGAGAACTTTCGCGAGGACATGCAGCAAGTCGTCAAACGCCTGCGTGAGAACTTCGTCCACGGTGCCGAAGCCGAGAAGATTCGACATCAGATTCGCGAGACTCGAAATCACAACATCATCGCCAGCTTGGAAGTGCGGCTGGAGGAAACCGAGGACAAGTATTGGGGCACCATCGGTGCGATCAACGAGAGCTTCGTGAACGTGACCGAGAGCCTCGTGCGGCAGTATCCGATGCTGCTCTCCGGCGGAATGTGGGGCACCATCACGCTGACTTACGATGAGAACGAAGTCCACAACAAGAAAATTCGCCCGTTCAAAGTCACGGAATTCACGCCGTTCCAGATTTCGGTCATCGACCTCAACGAGTACATCGAGAAGCGGAGCAAGTTCGAGGCCGACGAATGGCTCGACATCCTGATCAATTCGATCGGGCTGAATCCTGAGCAGCTCAGTCGCCGTGAGAAGCTGCTGTATTTGCTGCGTCTGGTGCCGATGGTCGAGGCCAACTGCAACAGCATCGAATTGGCCCCGCGTGAAACGGGCAAGACCTACATCTACCGCAACCAGAGCTACTACACGACGGTTCTTTCCGGCGGAAAGGCGACTCCGGCAGGCCTGTTCATCAACAACGCGACCGGCAAGGTTGGAGTCGTGGGCAGCCGCGACGTAGTTGTCTTCGATGAAATCGCCAACACCGACTTCACCGATCCCAAGGCCCTCGTCTCAATCATGCAGGGCTACATGCAGGATGCGAAATTCAGCCGAGGCAAGAAGGAGATTCTGGCGTTCGCTTCCATCGTGCTGGTCGGCAACATCGACATTCAAGCCAAGCTTCCGCACGAAAAGTATTACCACTTATTCGAGCCGCTCCCCGACTTCCTTCAAGTCGAAGCATTCATCGACCGGCTTCACGGTTATCTTCCCGGATGGGAAATTCCGAAGATTCATCCAGGCTCATTGGCCCAAGACTACGGTTTCATCACCGACTATTTCTGCGAAATCATGCACGAGCTTCGTCGCAAAGACGTGCTGGGTTCTCTGAAGGAACGCTATCAATTGCTGGATACATCTTCCGCCAAGGCTGGCATCACCGGTCGCGACGTGCGCGGCATCGAGAAGACGCTTTCCGGTTTGTTGAAGCTGATGTACCCGCACGGTGAAGTCACCGACGACCAACTCGGCGAGTTGCTCTCGGTGGCGATCGAAGGACGCCAGCGGGTTCGTCATCAACTGCATTTGATGGCGGCTGGCGAGTACGGCCCCGTGGTGCTCACCGCCAAGTTGGTCGGCTCCGGCAAGCTCATCACGCCGAGACTGCCCGATGCCGAGCGAGAACAGAAAGTGACGCTGCCGACCTCGCCGCGAGTCGGCGAGGTCATCGGCCTCGCCGTGATCGGCGATGACCGTGGCTGCCTACTTCACTTCGAGATGCAAGCATCCAAGGGATCGGGCCGGATCATCAGCCTTGGTTCCATGCAAAAGGTCATGAAGGAAAGCGTCGCCGCCGCCGCTCAGTTCATCAAAACACATGCCGCCGACATCGGCCTTCCGAATGACTGGCAAGACAACTACGACATCGCCGTTCTGGCAACCATGATGGGCGTCCCCAAAGAAGGTCCGTCCGCCGGAATCACCATCGTCACCGGAATCGTTTCAGCACTCACCGGTCGGCCCGTTCGCCATGAGATCGCCATGACCGGAGAAATCACGATCATGGGCAAAGTGCTCGCGATCGGTGGCGTCCTGCCCAAACTCCAAGCCGCCATCGAAGCCGGCGTCAAAGAAGTCATCATGCCCAAAGAAAATGAGCGGGACGTGGAGATGACGCCGGACTATGTGAAGAGCAAGATCAAAGTCCGGTTCGTGTCGTCAATCGACGAAGTGCTGGCCAACGCTCTTCTCCCGTCATCGTGATGAGATGACCGCCGCCGAAACGCCGTTCGCGTTTGAGCCAGCAGAACGAATTCAACAAAGGCCGAGAACGGCTCTCATGTCGGCGAGCAGATTGGCTTGACGAGCATGAGGAATTATTGGCTCGTCAACACGAACGCGATTGCGCGTGTTGTCATCCGGGGGCACGATCGGTGTGTCTGTTCGATGTTCGAGCAGATTGCACCTGAGAATCGTTCCTTTTCACTATCGGAGGCCCCCATGAGTACGTTGACCCAGGCACATGACGAATTGTTTCGACGCCGACCGGACGAGTGCTTCTCGTCGGTCGAGTCCCTGATCCAGCATTGTCGGAATGAGCATCGGGAATCGCAGGACCGCTGGCACTTGCCAGCTCGCCTGCAACCGGTTGTCGTCGGCGGAGAACTCTCGTTCGCCGCTGGCGATGACGGCGAGTTCTTGCTCAACGACTGGAGCTTCTCGCAAAT
>CAYSHJ010000370.1:0-3322 GCA_964430385.1 uncultured Planctomycetaceae bacterium | reverse complement strand
CTGCATCATCTCCGGGCAGGCGATGTGCGTCGTCGAAGGCCGCCGTTATGCGATGCGCGACGGTGCGACCGCGTTGCAACCGCGCGGCCGCGTGCATTACTTCATCAATGAAACTCAGAGCACGATGGAAATGCTCTGGGTCTACGCCGGCCCCAAACCGGAACGCATCGTCGTCGAGGAACTCTGCGCGACAGTGGAAGGAAATCCGTGGAAGTAGGTCAGGCTTTCTAGCCTGACTGGCCCATTTCTTGTGACAACGGAGTCAGGCTGGAAAGCCTGACCTACAACCTAAAAAGGAGACAACGATGTTGACGATCCGCTGTGCTCGACGGTTGCGATTCTGTTTGGCGTTGGTGACGACTTTGGTGAGTTGTCATTCGCTTCGCGCTCAAGACCCGATCGTGCCGCCCGACGCGCAGGTCGAAAAGTTGTTCGAGTCGCGCGTGCTGACAGAAGGAGCGGCGGTCGCGCTCGACGGCTCGGTCTATTTCAGCGAGATCACGTTCTCGCATGTCGCTCGCGATGAGAATGGAGCGATCGAGGCGGGACACATCTGGCGGTTCGATCCGAGCACCGGCAAGACGGCGATCTTTCGCTCGCCGAGCGGCATGTCGAACGGCATCAAGTTTGACGCGGCGGGGAACATGATTGTTGCCGAGGGTGCTGACTACGGCGGTCGGCGAGTGACTCGCACGGACATGAAGACCGGTAAAGCTCACGTCATCGCCGGACTGTTTGAGAGCCGGCCGCTCAATTCGCCCAATGACATCACCATTGATGAGAAGGGCCGGATCTATTTCAGCGATCCGCGTTACCTCGGCCACGAACCGATCGATCAGCCTGTGGTAGCCGTGTATCGCATCGACACCGATGGCTCGCTGCACCGCATCATCACCGATGCCGGCAAAGCCAACGGCGTGTGCGTCTCGCCCGATCAGAAGTCGCTGTACGTTGTCAGCAACGACAACGGCGGCACCGCGATTGATCGGCTGAGCAAACCGGGAGGCTCTGATAATCCGGCGAGTGTCTCCGCGCCGCTACACAACGGTTTGATGGCTCTGCTGGCCTACGATCTCGCTCCAGACGGCACCGCGAAGTTCCGCAAGACGCTGGTCGATTACGCTCCGTTCGACGGCCCGGACGGTTTGGTCTGCGACAAAGAGGGGAACCTCTACGTTGCCGTCCGCGCCGAGAATCGTCCGGGGATCTGCGTCTATTCGCCCGCAGGAAAAGAGTTGGCCTTCATCAAGACCGAGATCCCGACCAATGTCGGCTTCGGCCGAGGCAAGGACGCGAACCTGCTGTACATCACCGCCGGAAAAAGTCTGTACCGAATCCGGATAAACCGCAAGGGGTATCAACTGCCCGCGAAGGAGTAGCGCGGATTTTTCACGAACCGAGGGCATTGACGACTGCATGTTCATTGAAGCCTGACGCGAAAGTTTTGATGTGGCCCAGTTCTTGAATCGGCCCCATCCGGCTCGCCCGGATGGGGAAAACGACGGTGAGCTATAGCCGCGAACGTCACGCTCCCACCCCTGTTTTTCTGCGGTCCGCCTTCGGCGGACCGCAGAAAAACAGGGGATCCATGGAAAAGTCGTCATTGGCTAGCCAGCCATCAGATTCACCATCCGGGCGAGCCGGATGGAGTCTTCTCGCGAATGTCGCGGTTTTTCGATCAAATTCTTCACGACGACAACAAGCTGCGCAACGTCAGCCATCAGCCGCTATTTCACGATCACGGTCGCCTCGCTCACCACTTTGGCACCGTCGCTCAGGTCACCCTCGCCGCGGAAACGCAGCACAGTGCCGGAAAGCGAGGTGCTGCCATGATGTCGGACGGTCAGGGTGCCCGTGCTCTGGCCTTCGCGGATGGTCACCGGCTCAGCCGTGAATTGGGTCTCGGACGGCGGCGGGGCGATGAGATCGACTCGCATCGACCCGGAAAAATTAGCGGAGCGGTCCAGTACCAAGCGGCACTCGAGCGACCCGTCATTCTGGCAAATGACCTCGCGTTCGACGGCCTTGAGTTTGGCGACTGGCGGCAGCGTGCGGATCATGCAGCGCATCGTCGAGACAACTAACTGCGATTGCTCTTCGCCCCACCGATCCTTGAACGTCACGAAGCCTTGAGCGTAGACGTTGGAATGGGCCTGCACGTTGATGTGCATTGTTTCCGGCAGGTAGATCGGCAGCATGGTCTGTGACTCGCCGGGTGGGATGGTCAACTCGCGAATCTCGATACCGTCGAGGTCTTTGTTCTGGCGGTCGGCCACTTGCAACCTGATCGGGCCGTCAAAGCCATCGAGCCGTTCGACCTCCATCAAGTACGGATACAGCGTGCCGCGATAGGCGTATTGATAAGCCTCGTTGCAATGCAACTTGAATGTCGGCTTGTGCTGCACCGTGAGCTGCACGTGGTCGAGCGTCGGCGAACCGATCGTCACGCCGTCGGCATCGCGGCCCAGATGGCGAGCCTGAGCCACCTGGTTGACCGGTTGCCCGGCGATCATCGCGCGTCCGACGATCCGCAACGTATTGGCGGCGGAACGGGCATCCGCTTCCGCCGTGAACGCTAGCTTAACCGTCGTCGCACCGGCGGGAACTTGTTTCGGTTCGACGGTTACGCCTGCCGGTAGTCCTTCGATCGTCAGATCAATCGGTTCGGAAAAGCCGCCGCTCCGGCGAACCTGCAAATCGATCTCCGCCTTGCCACCATGCAGACAATTGAAAGCATCGACCGGCAGGCTCAGCATGAAATCGGGGACCGCCTCGCGCAGCGACAGCCGGTAAATGAAGTCCCAACCGCCGCGCGCATGCTGCTGCAAATCGCGGACACGCAGCCGAAAGCGGCCGTCCGCCGGAGCTCGCCATTCGAGACGCGCGATCCGTTCGGGGTCGGTCACAGCACTGCTCTGCACCAAAACTTTGCCCGACTCATCGACGACGGTTAGCACCGGCAGAGCGGCCGTTTCTCGCGGAAACGGTTTACAGTCGATCGCGAACAGCAAACCCTGACGTGCGGAGAACGCGAACCAGTCCTCGTCAGCGGCTGTCAAGAATCGGCCGTTGATCGTGGTCGGCCAACTCACTTCCTGAGCCGCAGCCGTTGTGTCGTTGGGTTCTTGCTCGACGAATTCCGGAACGTCGCCCGCGTCGAGCGTCAGCGGATTGACGTCGCCGTCACGGTGCAAGTTGAACTCGCCACGTTTGTCGGCGGCAAAGGCGAGTGTGTGACGAAATACTTCCGGTGTGCCCGCTCCTGTTAGAGTGAACAGTTCCAACTCACGGGACTGCCCGGCCTGCCAGCCAGAGGGAAAGG
>CAYSHJ010000369.1:0-5281 GCA_964430385.1 uncultured Planctomycetaceae bacterium | reverse complement strand
CGTTCCGGTCGCGAATCGCCCGGAGGTGTCACTTGATTCGGGCCGACATTACGCACGACTGTTGCAAGACGGTCCCTGTCGTTTGGGGCGATTCGAACTGTTGGGCGAGTTGGGCGTTGGATCGTTCGGTTACGTGTTCCGCGCTCGCGATCTGGAACTGGATCGGACCGTCGCGATCAAAGTGCAGCGAGCGGGAGCATTCGCGAGCGAAGAAGAGGTTGGCCGCTTTCTGCGCGAGGCTCGCAGCGCGGCGTCACTCACGCATCCGGCCATTGTGTCGCTCTACGACACGGGGCACTCGGAAGACGGCGTCTGTTTTCTGGTGACGGAATATGTCGAGGGCGAAACGCTGCAAGTGCGTCTCAAACGCGAGCGGCTCGAATTCCGCGAAGCAGCCGCACTGCTGGCGGAACTGGCTGAGGCCGTCGAGTACGCACACGACCACCGCATCGTCCATCGTGATTTGAAACCATCGAATATCATTCTGGACAAGTCTGGTCGGCCGCACATTACCGACTTCGGTTTGGCCAAACGGAACGATGCCGGCGATCCGATTACCGCTCGGCCCATCGGTTCGGCCGAACGGCTGTGGCATTGGTGTCGGCGATATCCGGTCGCGGCGGCGCTGTTCGCGGCAGTCTCGCTCGGCTCGGTGGCCGGGTTTGTTTACCTCACGAATCTGTCGTCGTATTTCGTGCGCGAGACGGCGCTCGACAGCGCTCGTATGGAAGCCGACATGATGGAACAGACCAACGAGTACTACAGCGACTTGCTGACTCGACTCGACACGCGAGACATCGCGGTCACGCACGAGTACGCGATGCGCCGAAATGCTCTGCCGCTGCCGGCGACGTTTACGATCGACTCGGCTCAACGCATGAGCCAAGGTGACTCCGGATTGCAGTTCCGGCTTTACAGCCAATACCCATTTCGAGCCAACGGCGGCCCAAAGGACGACTTTCAGCGCGAGGCTTTGCAGATCCTCACTGACCGCTCGCGGCAGCCGCCGTTGCCAAAACAACTGGAATATCATCGGTTCGTGACCATCGACGGCCGGCCCTCACTGAAATACGCACGAGGCCAACTGATGAAGGAAAGCTGCGTGAAGTGCCACAACGCGCACCAACAAAGCCCGAAGAAAGATTGGAAGGAGAACGAACTCGTGGGCGTGTTGCTCATTACGAGGCCACTGGATCGCGACGTCGAGCGAACTCAAGCCGGCCTGCAAAGTGCGTTCATCGTGATGGGCAGCGCGGTGCTCTCACTGACCGGCTTCGCCATCATCGCGGCCATGCGATCCCGTCGTCCCACACTAACCCGAAGCGTCAGCGAGAGCGGGTGCCTCAAGTCGCCTTGAAGCCTCAGCTTGCTGAAGCGGTCGCCCTCGCTAACGCTGCGGGTTAGTGTGTGGTCCACGAATACTCCGAGATAAGCACTTGTGGAGCGAGAGGACTACTCTCCGTGAGCAAGCCAATGGCACCGCCTCAACAGCTCGACTCTTCGCAATCGTCTGGCGACAAGATGCCGACGTCCGCCAGCTTGCTGGACCGAGCACGCCATCGCGACGACCTCGCTTGGAATGAATTGGTCGAGCTGTACGCTCCGCTGGTTTACTTCTGGTGCCGCAAGACCAACATCGTCGAGCAAGACATTCCCGACGTCGTGCAAGAAGTCTTCCGCGCGGTCGTCACCGGCATCGACGGCTTCCGGAAAGATCGCACTGGCGACACGTTCCGCGGCTGGCTACGAACTGTCACGCGCAGCAAACTCGCCGATTACTTTCGCCGCCTGGATCGTAACCCGATTGCCATCGGCGGCTCTGGCGCTCAATGGCGGCTGGAGCACGTTTCCGAAGAGTCGAGCGACTGTGAGCCAACCGAAAGCGAAGACGACGAACGGCTCGCGGAGTTCGCGTTGTTCCATCGCGGCCTGGAAAGAATCCGCCGCGACTTCGACCCGAAAACCTGGCAGGCCTTCTGGCGCGTGGTCGTCGACGGCCTCTCCGCCAGCGAAGCCGGCCAAGAACTCGGCATGCGCCCGGGCACAGTGCGAGTGGCCAAATCCCGCGTGTTGCAACGCCTGCGACGGCAATTGGGCGACGTGGAGTAACTGGCCTCAACCCGATGTCGCTTTATCGCCGTCGCGTGCTCGCGAAAAGTTCTTTCAGAGACAGTTCGAAACCTGGTAGGACGTCGCCACCGTCCAGGGATTGGGTCGCGCGGAGGTGACGGCATGCGTCGGGTGCCGTATAGACATCGGCGGTGCGAGTCTTGGGATCGACAATCCACGCCAAACGGCAACCGGCTTCGAAGTATTCTCGCAACTTCCGCTCGATCTCGCGGGACGTGTTGCTTTTGCTGAGCACCTCGACCGCCAAATCAGGGAAGAGATTGGGAATTGGCTCGTCGGGAAACTCGCCGCCGGGAATCTGGTCCCACGAGATGAAGCACACATCTGGGATGCGGACCAAGCGCGGCCGCAATCGAAGCATACCAGCTTCGCCGAGGACGACACCCAGGTCGTGTCGCACGGCAAATCGACGAATCATTTCAATCAAAACACATGCCAGCAGCGATTCTCGAGCGCCCATGCCTTTCTCCACCAAGACGCCATCGACGAGTTCGTACAGCCGGTTTTCTTTGGCCTCAATGCGGATGACGTCCTTTTCGGTCGCTCGTCCCGGAGCGGGAACTAGACGAATGCGGCGCGGGCTGATGTCCCCCAGTTCCTGCAAGAGGTCGGCGATCGTCGGCGGTTCGGCGAGTGCGGTGGGCATGTCAATTCCTGGCGAGCAGCTGGTGACGAGCGGTGATTCTACCGTTGCGGTGGAACAAACCAATCGTTTTTCGGTTGTCAGTCATATCGCGCGTTCTTGTCGGCGGTCGAGCGGCATACGAAGATGCCGTCTCGTTCGATCCACGGCGACTGCCCATTTCACCTTTGCAACATACTCACACAGGTCGTCTTGTTCGGAATTGTCGGGTTTAGCGCGGCCGCCGCCCCTTGGAAACGGACTCACTGCGTTCACCCGTCAGCGGATTGAACCAGGAAAGGTCACGAAAGCGGTTGAAGTCCGCGTCGGCGGTATGCACGCTGGCCTGGTTCGCGATGGCCAATGCGGCGATCTGTGCATCGGTCACGATCATTGGCGACCCCGGCGTCGTTTGGCCGCCTTTGGCTTCCGCTGCAATCCCGCACGGATCGCCTGATTCACAGTATCGTCGAGGGATCGTCGAGACCGTCGAACTTCTTCCTGAAGCATTTGCTGGACATCGTCATCCAGGGTTACTGTCGTTCGCATTGTCGCACCTTGGCGGTCTGAGGCCAGTCTGAGTCTCATCATCGTGATGCTTCACAAAATACTAGCGATTCCCCGGCTTGTCGATGCGGACCACAGGCGTCGAATTTCCGTCGCTCCTGTAACGCCCCCGCGTTATTTGGACTGTGGGCAAAATTACTCGGGACTCTCTTTTGCGGCCGAACCGCACTCTTTCGACCAGGAGACAAACCATGAACCAGACTCGCCGTCGCGACTTTTTGGCCGATGTGGGCAAAGGCATGTTGATCGCCAGTGTGGGATCGACAATGGCCTCGGAATTAGGGTTGGCCACAGGCATGGCTGCGGAAGCGACGAAGGGGCTAACGTTTGGCAGTTTGGAGCCGCTGGTGTCGCTGATGCAGCAGACGCCGTCTGACAAACTGTTGCCGGTGGTGGTCAAGGAGATTCAAAAGGGTACCGACCTGAAGACGTTGGTCGCAGCGGCGGCACTGGCGAACGCTCGCTCCTTCGGCGGGCAGGATTACATCGGGTTCCACACCTTCATGGCTCTCGCGCCAGCGTGGCACATGTCGCAGGAATTACCGGAGGCTCAGCGGCCGTTGCCAGTGCTCAAGGTGTTGTACCGCAATACGTGGCGGATTCAGGACACGGGCAGCCACGAACACGAAGTCCTGCACGAGATCGCCGCCGCCAAAGTCGCGGGCGATGCCCCGACCGGCGAAACGGTTCGCGAGTGCTCGCGCAAAGTTGACTTCGATTCGGCCGAGCAAGCCTTCGCGACGATCAGCGCCAAAGGCCAACCCGGCGAGGCGTTCAATCATCTGCAATACGCGATGCAGGACGAGGTCGACGTGCATCGCGTGGTGCTGGCGTGGCGAGCATGGGACACGCTCAATCTGACCGGCCAGGAGCACGCTCATACGTTGCTGCGGCAGTCGGTTCGGTACTGCGTGCAAAGCGAGAAGCACTACTGTGATCGAGACAAGCCCGCGCACGAGGCTCGCATCAACAGCATCTCGCACGTACGCAACGTGCTGCCGAAGCTTCTGGATCAGTATCAACTCGTCTCGAAGCCGCAGGGCACGCGGCGCATGGATGATGCCTGGATCGAATCCATGAGCAACACGATCGTCACGTCGAACCGCGAACGAGCCGCCGATGCCGTCGCCGCCGCTCTGGCCGACGGTGTTTCGCCGGATGACGTGGGCGAGGCGATCTCGCTGGCAGCGAACTCGCTGCTCTTGCGAGATACCGCTGACCGCACGCATGGAGATTCGAAGGGCGTGCATGCCTCCGACTCGGCGAATGCCTGGCGGAACATCGCTCGTGCGAGTAACCATCGCAACGCGGTCGCGAGTCTGATCGTCGGTGCGTATCACACGGCTGGCCAGGGTGGCGACTTACACCAGCAGCCGCTGCCGTTCACCGAGCACCTTGAAAAGATCACCGGCGACGATCCCGCCGCAATCCTCAAGCAAGCCGAGGGTGCGATTCGCGAGAACAACCAAACGATCGCCTGTGCAGCGATCCATCGCTACGGCCAACTCGGCCACGCACCACGAGGCGTCTTCGATCTGATGCTCAAGTACGCCATCAGCGAAGACGGTCGCCTGCACGCCGAGAAGTATTATCGCACCGTGAGCGAAGAATTCGCCTCGATGCGTTCGGCGTTCAAGTGGCGCGAGCTGACGGCTCTCGCCCGCGTGACGGCGAGTTCGTTCGCGTACAACCGCGAAGACAAGCACGGCTTCCGCGCACCGGGTTACGACGAAGCTTGCCGTCTCTTGGGAGTGCCAAGCTAACACTCAATCAGCGACCCCACTGGGCTTGCCCCAGTGGTTTACGGGATTCTGCACTACTGAGCCGTTTTTTTCGCGTGACTCCGAGTAGTGCAAAATCCTGCGAGCCACCGGGGCAAGCCCGGTGGGCAACGCCGTTAAGGATTTTTGTTCGCGTATCCAAGGGGAAACGACAGATCCCGAAGGGATCAAAGCTATTAGC
>CAYSHJ010000368.1:0-9357 GCA_964430385.1 uncultured Planctomycetaceae bacterium | reverse complement strand
GGAAACTTCAAGAAGCTAAAAGGGACGCTGCTGCCGCAACTCGACGCCGCGTGCTCCAGCCTGTTGGCTGATCTCTCCGACCGCGGGCTGCTGGATCGAACGATCATCGCCGTGTTTGGCGACTTCGGCCGCACGCCCAAGATCAACGGCAGCGACGGCGGCCGAGACCACTGGAATTACTGTTACAGTCTGATGCTCGTCGGTGGGGGTTTCAAACAAGGATTGATCTACGGCTCCAGCGACAAGACCGGAGCTTTCCCCGCTTCCGATCCACTAATCCCCGGCGACATCATTGCCACGATCTATCACTGCCTTGGTCTGCGGCATGATCGCGAGATCTACGATCCGTCGAACCGGCCCTATCGTTTGGTGCCAACGGGCGACGTGATTGATGCTCTGCTGGCATGAATCCGGGACGCCGCATTAAGCTATCGATCAGCGCTTTGTCGAATTGCGAGGATTTGCCATGACCGCGCTGGCCCATCTGCCTGCCGAACGAATTGATCGACCACCAACCGAGCAGCGGATCGCACTCGGTGCCATTGCGTGGGAGGACTACAAAGCCATCGCCAAAGCTCTGACCGGCCGGCACGTCCGCTTGACCTACGACCGCGGGAGGCTGGAGTTTATGACCATTTCAGGCAAGCACGCGATTCTCAGCCGATTGTTTGGTCACTTGGTCGCGATCATCACTCAAGAGTTGAATCTGCCGATGTTGTGTTGCGGCGACATGACCTGTGACAGCGAATTGCTTCTGCGAGCTCTGGAACCCGACGAGTGCTTTTATATCACCAGTGAGCCACTCGTGCGTGGCAAAGACGACATCGATTTGGCGGTCGATCCGCCACCCGACTTGGCCATCGAGATTGAACTGTCCAAGACCCGTCGAGATCGCATGGACGTCTACGCCGCGTTGAAGATCTCCGAGGTTTGGCGTTTCGACGGCCAGCAACTGACAGTGAACCAACTGAGCGGTGACGGCCATTTCGTCGTCTCCGAGTGCAGCCGCTATTTCCCCATGATCCCCGTGGCCGAACTGCTTCGTTTCGTCGAGATGCGTACGCAAACGGACGAGAACAGCCTGCTGCGATCCTTCCGTGAATGGGTTCGCAGTCAAATTGCGTCGTGAACGGATGCCTGACCGACTTTGCGCGTGAGCCAGGGGTCACGCGTTACCGCTTTGGCGACAAGACTGGGGCTTGCCCCGCGTCTACCCCGCTGATTCCCGGTGCAACCATGCCACGATCGATCACTGCGTTGGCTCGACTGTGCAGACGCTTCCTTGAAAACTCGACTTTCGAAGTCGATTTTTCAAGGATCATTATTTTCAGTGGTCCTCGTATCCGCCGCCGTCTTCGCCCGAAGCTGGCAGCTTCATGAATTCACGCAGCAGTACCGTGGCATAGGCTCCGGCGGGAAGTACGAACTCGAACAGCAGGCCGTCGAGTGTCGTTTGAACGGCGAGGTCTTCCGGCCAGATCAGCAGTGGGCGGCGCGTGCCGGACGCGAGATCGCCGAAGCCGCGGAAGTGGTCGAGCGTCAGTTGACTGCGTTCCAAAGCGAGCTGTTCACGCTGGGCCGCGACGTCGCGCGGTGGTTTCATCTTCGGACCGAACATCGGGCCGGTGAGCACCGTTTCGTGAGCTCCGTAGCGGCGTTGCTCGGTTTCGACATCTTCGATCCAGAACAGACCGCCGCTGGCGACGACTTGCATCACGTCGCCGGACAACACGCGATCCAACAGCCCGTCTCGCAAGCGTTGGGCCAACACGTCGTTGAACAGCCAGGCTTGCGCGGCCGAAATGGCCAGACGTTTCAGAAATCGTTGGGGCCGAGCACTCTTCCCCGCCGCAGTGCCGCGGAGCAGATCGAAGCCGAGACGCACGGTGGTTCCGCCGCGACCAAAGCGTTGTTCGCCATAATAATTCGGAACGCCGAGGGATCGCAGGCGGTCGGCAATCAACTGGGCTTTTTCAAACGCCGCCGGTTCGCAGACGTCGCGAACCAGCACTCGGAAGCGGTTGCCGCGCAGGTGGCCGGTGCGGAGTTTGTGCCGGTGCGGCGTCGCACTGAGCAGGCGGATGTTGTCGCTGTCGATTGCGGACAGGCGTGGCTCGGTGCGTCGCGGGACGGAGACGAACTGCCGCGTCACGGCTTGTTTGTCCTTGAGGCCGGCCGTGCCTAATTCACCCGGCGAGATGTCGAGCGTTCGCGCGAGATGTCTTGTCAGTTCGTTCGCCGCGATGCCTCGCTTTTCGATCCAGAGGAAAAAATGTTCGCCGTCGCCACAGGGCACATAGGCCGGGATTTCCTCGACGATGAAGTCTTCGGGATACGTTTTAAGAGTGCCGCTGATGCCAGGGAGGTCGGCGGTGAGAAGCGGCAAGGGTTCAATGTTGAATTCCGAATGTTCAGTCCGCCCATTGTTCATGCGAGAGTCGATCTGTGTTGGTCGCGAAATTGGAAGAACGAGAACTTAACGAGAGTCGGCAGACTCTGGCGACCCCTCATCCGGATGATTCATGGCCCGTAGCCGAAGTCGTCACGGCAGGTTAATTCTTCAATCCGGGCGACTTGTATCGTTGGGGATTTCACACTAGCCCGACGCGCAAGCGAGGGGTTTGTCGAAGAATCCCTCGCTTGCGCGTCGGGCTAGTGTGCCGGAACAACTCGCCCAGATTGGAACATTGGCCAGCCGTGCGGCGACGGCGCCGCGCCGCTGGTGAGCGGTTCGGGGCGGTGATAGCATGGCAGCCGATTCAGCAGTTCTCTCGACACTTTTCTGAACATCATCTCACGCACACATCATGCTCAAAACACAAGCTGTCGGCATCGACCTGGGGACAACGTACTCCTGCCTTTCGTACCTGAACGAGCACGGCGAGCCGGTGACGGTGCCGAACCAGGAAGGAGAACTATCGACACCGTCGATCGTGATGTTCGATGGTCCAGAGGTCGTCGTTGGCACGGAGGCGCTGCGAAACGCGGTGCTCAAGCCGACGCACGTGGTTCAGAATTCCAAACGGTACATCGGCTCGAACAAGACCTGGCAGATTCAAGGTACGACGTACACGCCCGTGGACATCGGGGCCTTGATCCTGCGCAAGATGATCTCGGCCGCGGAGGAGCAGATTGGCGAGATTAAGCAAGCGGTCATCACCGTGCCGGCGCAGTTCAGTGACTGGCAACGGCAGGCCACCGTCGAGGCGGGCTTCAAGGCGGGCTTGAAGACCGTGGACATCATCAACGAGCCGGTCGCGGCCGCATTGTGTTACGTGCTGGGGACCGAGGGGCTGTGGTTTACCGAGCTGACCGATGAACAGAGGATTCTGGTTTACGACCTGGGTGGCGGCACATTTGATTTATCACTGGTGAAGTACCACAAGGATGAAGTCAAGGTCATCGCGAGCACCGGCGATCTGCACTTGGGTGGCATCGACTGGAACGAGACTTTGGAAAACGCGATCTGTGATCGGTTTGCTCGCGAGTTCGGCGCGGACCCGCGCCAAGACCCTGAAAGCATGCAGCTCTTGGCGATGGCTGTGGAGAACACGAAACGCGGGCTGACAGTCCGACCGCGAGCCGCCTTGACCTGCACGCATGGCGGACATCGCAAGGTCTATCAGGTCGAGCAAACCGAGTTCGAAAAACTCACCAAGTCACTGCTCGATCGCACGCTGTCGATCACGCGCGACTTGCAAAAGGCGTACAACTTCGGCCTCAAGCCCACCGACGTGATCCTCACGACGGGCGGTTCGTCGCGCATGCCGATGATCAAACGCGGGCTGGGTGAAATCGGCTTTCGCACGCCGAACACGTCACTGTCGCCGGACCAGTCGATCTCGCACGGAGCCACCTATTACGCCGGCATGCTGCTGACGAACACGGACTTCGCCAAGTCGATTCTGAGCGCCAAGGCCACGGCGCGATTGGCCAAAATCAAACAACGCAGCGTCAACGCGCGAGCACTCGGAATTCTTATTCGCGACGCCCAGACGAACACGCGCGTGCCGCATTATCTAATCCCGGCCAACACCGCGCTGCCGTGTGCCATCGAGCAAACTTTCGGCACCGTCATCCCGAACCAAAAGCGAGTCCACTTGCACATTATCGAAAGTGGCACGGTCGCGGATCAGGCGTATGTCGAGCTGGGCACCTGTGTGGTTGACGACTTGCCTCCGAAGCTGCCGGAGAATTCGCTCGTGCAAGTCACGATCACGTACAACGAACAATCTCGCGCCGTCGTCACCGCCAAGGATTTGACCAGCGGCAAGAAAGCTCAAACGACGATCGTACGGCCGGAGAATCTGGTCACTCAACCCGCGGCGAAGCAACCTGCGAGCGTTGAAGACGAATCGCAAGTCGCGTGGACCTCGCCATCGATCAAGCCCGGCCAGAGTGCCGTTGGCCAAAGTGCCAGCGGAACTCCGCTCAAGGCGCCGGCACCACCGCTGGCGTCATCGACGAAGCTCGCTTCGACGAAGCCAACGTCACCCGCACCCGCCGCGAATTTGCCGAAACGAACCTTGGCGGCGAGCGTCTCGTCGACGAAGCTCGCTTCCGCGGAGCCCCAGAGACCAATCGTCGGCAAACCCACTTCCGCATCTCAGTCGGCGGCCGGTCCAAGGTCGGTTCTCAGCAAGCCGAGTCTCGATGACGCGAGCCAGCCGATCCCGTTATGCAACGAGTGCGGCGAGCCGTTGGACTCGAGGGGAAAGTGTCACACTTGCGGTTGGTCGGTGTCGGCGGCCAAGAAATCAGCGATGCCTCCGGCGCCGGCGACGCCGAAAGTCGGCACCGCCAGACCGCCGACAGCCGCAGCGCCGCGCAATCTTTCTCCACCCACAAAGCCGGTCTCCGTGCGAAAGAAGTCGGAGGACGCGGCCTATGAACTGTTGAGCGACGGCCCCGCGTTGGCTCCGCCACGAAACCTCGCGACGATGGCCAAGCCGGCCGTCTCCGCGGCACCTGCGCCAAAGCCAGGGGTCAAGCCTCCGCCGCTGCCTGCCGGAAAGTCGTTGTCTCCACCCAAAACACCGCAGGCCAAACGGACCAATCGCGGAGAAGAAGAGTTCTGGGTGGATGATATTCAGTCGTAACGCGGTGAAGCCGCAACCTTGCTCCCTCTCCCCCGCATCGGGGGAGAGGGCCGGGGTGAGAGGGTTCGTGGGCCGGTGGAGCGCTCGCCCCCCTCACCCTAACCCTCTCCCCCGCGGCGGGGGAGAGGGAACATCGCGCCGAGAGTTGCCGGGAATCAACAGTTGTTCTTGGACAACTTGCGGAACGTGACCTAGGTTTGCACGAGCAACGGTGGAGTGCCGTTGTACCGATCGTGACGAACCTAAGGTTGCTGCCGAATGAATGGAGACCATCGCACGCTGTGGAGTGCCGCATGGCCCACGCTCAGCGTTGGGTGCCCAGTCGCTGCGCTGACGGCATGGCTGTCGGACGGTGTCATGACTCCGTTGTGTGTGCTGATCACGGCGGTGTTGGGTGCGGGCTTGACCGCATACCTGGTTCACCAAGCTCAGCAGGAGACGACCGCACGCTTGCGGCATCCGGAGCTTCCCGCGGGACGTTGGTCGGGAGGCATGCTGCGGGAGGTCGCTCGGACCGCCGTCGAGCTGATCCAGCAACAGGAACAAGAAACCGAAAGGGCCAGCTCCGCCAAAGCCGAGCTGGAAATCGCCGTCAAGTTGCAGAAGCGACAAGCTCGCCGATTGGAAGCCGCGCTCAAAGCCATCGACGATGCAGTGCTGATTTGCGATTCGCGTGACGAGGTGCTATTTGCCAACGCCGCGGCTCGGCATCTGCCACTGTTCGCGGACCAGTCAGTCAGGGACAGCGGAATGACGGCGAAAACGCAGCCACTTCGCATGGCGGCGCTGGCTCAACTGATTCGGGAAACTCGCTTGCGGAGCGCGGCCTCGGTCCGACGCATGGCTGAATTCGACGCGTCACTGAGAGAAACGCCCGTTCCATTCCGCGCGGTGGTCACGGCGTTGATCGGTGACCAAGGCGAGGTTTTGGGCACCATCGCGGTCCTCACTGACATCTGCGAGGAACGCTCAGCCAAGTCGCGGCACGCGGAGTTCGTATCGTCGGTCGCTCACGAATTCAAAACTCCGATGGCCAGCATCAAGGCCTTCTTGGAGTTGCTGATCGACGGCGACGTCGAGGAACCGGAACAGCAGCGTCAATTGTTCCAGCGCATCGACTCACAGGTTGATCGCCTGAATCGGCTGGTCAGCAATCTGCTCAACTTGGCACGGATCGAGAGTGGCGCGCTGAAAGTGCAGCGCGAAGATGGCGATTTGAACGACGTGTTGAACAAGGCCGCTGAGGTCGTGCGTCCCTTGGCCGAAGAACGCGGACAGAGCTTCATTGTCGAACTGAGTCCGTTGTATCTGCCCGTGCATGCGGATTGCGATTTGCTTGGCCAAGCCATCATTAATCTGCTGTCCAACGCTGTGAAGTACACACCCTCGGGAGGTCGCATCACGCTGCGCAGCACGATGGACGAAATCGAAGCGACGATCGTCGTCGAAGACACAGGCTACGGTATTCCGCCGGAATCGCTGCCCAAGATCTTTGAGCGATTCTATCGAGTGCCCGAGCACACTCAGGCCGCCGCCGGAACCGGGCTGGGGTTGGCCTTCGTGCAGTCGATCGTGCAAGACCTGCACAACGGCCATGTGAACGTGGTTTCGACGGTGAATGTCGGCTCGACGTTTTCCGCGCGGATTCCGCTCGGTCATCACGATGCCAAACGTAACAAACGACTGGAAACTTCGCTGACGAACGCCTGAGACAAGCCGTGAGGGAGACTGCCATGACTGGTCACATTCTGGTTTGCGACGACGAGCCACACATCACGTTGGCCGTGATGTTGAAGCTGTCAAAAGCGGGCTTCCGAGTGACCACCTGCAACAACGGGCTGGCTGGCTGGGAGGCTGTGCAGCGCGAGCATCCCGACCTGCTGATCAGCGACCTGCAGATGCCGCATCTGGACGGGCTGGGCTTGGTTCGACGGCTGCGCGAGGTCGCGGAGTTTCGCGAACTGCCAGTCATTCTGCTGACCGCCAAAGGAATGGAACTGGAGGAGGAGCAACTGCAGCAAGAGCTGGGAATCAAGCAGTTGATTTGCAAGCCGTTCAGCCCGCGCGACCTGCTGAAAACCGTGCAGAGTTTGCTGGACACCTCGGCGATGGTGAGTGGGTGATGTTGAGATTTGAGATTTGAGATTTGAGATTTGAGAGAACACCGCGTCACGGAATTAGCATACCATTTGTGACTGACCTCCCATGTCGAACTCCTGGAGCGACAATTCGATTCCGCGACAGTTGCTGACGCTCGGCGGTCTGACCGTCGCGACGTCGCAACTGGCCTGGCTGAGTCCGTGGTTAGCCAGTCTGGGGACGTTTCTGGTCTTCACGATTCCGGTCGGCATGTTCGCGCTGAGCGGGAATTTGCGAGCGACGCTGCTGCTGTGCATTGTGGCATCCGTGTTAGGCAGCGGCGTGAGTTGGTTTGTCTGCTCAGATTTTTCCGTGGCGGCGGCAGTCGTCAGCAGCGCGGTTGGGAGTGCGTGCCTGACAACCTTGAGCCTCATCATCGGCACGACCAGCCGCCGATGTGAGCGGCAGATCGCCGGATTGGAAGTCCATCGCACCGAGTTAGCTCGCAACTTGTACGATAGTGAGCGGAATTCGGCCGACTCATCGGCTTGTATTCCCGTTGCGTTCGCGGCGACGTCCGAGTCGTTCGGCGATCCCGATCTCAACGACAAGCTCGCCGGAACCAGGATTGCCGGTGACAGGTCACTGGCAGATCGCGACTTCTTCGACTTTGCGATGTTGCTGCTGTCGATGCAGGACATCGGCCAACGACTGTCGTCTGATCTTGATCTGCGTTCGTTGGTGCCGACGATTCTGTCGATGGCCAAAGAGGTTCTGCGATGCCAGCGGACCGCGTTGTTCTACTGGAACTCGCGCGCGAGCCGGCTGACGGACGCCTTGTCGGGAACGGCGCTGCCATCGACTTCCGGCACCTGGCCATCGACCGAGGTGCTGGAGTGGGTCATCGCCCAGCGCCGATTGTTGACTCGCCGCGACGTCGCGAGTGGCCGACTGTTGTCGCCGGCGCCGTCCAGCGAGTTGGTCCCGGCAGCGGTCGCTCCCTTGTTGGTTGGCGAGGAATTGATCGGACTACTGGTCGTCGACGGCGTCAAGGACGATAATGCCACGTTCGTGCGATTGCTGTACATCTTCGCAAACCACTGCGCGCTGGGTGTTAAGAACGCGCAACTTTTCCGGCACATTGAAGAAATGGCGCGACGCGACAGCCTGACCGGATTGCTCAACCACGCGTCATTTCTGGATGAGCTGGAACGACTGACCGAGGACGCTCGGACGAGCGGGAAGCCGCTGACGATCGTCATGAGCGACATCGATCACTTCAAGCACTGCAACGACACCTACGGTCATCAGGCCGGCGATCGCGTGCTGCAAGAAGTCGTCCGATGCTGGCGAGCCATCATGCCGGATCACGCGGTTCTGGGCCGCTACGGCGGCGAGGAATTCATCGGCGCCTTGCCCGGCGAGAGCCTTGATCGGGGAAGCGAATTGGCGGAGTTGGTCCGCTCCGAGATGGAAGCCCATCCGGTCAGAGTTTCCGCTGACCAGTTGCGGGTGACTGCGAGCTTCGGGGTCGCGGAATTCGGATGCCCCGCCTCGACCACGAATCGTCTGGTGCGATTGGCGGACAAAGCTCTCTTTCGCGCCAAGGCATCCGGACGCAACTGTGTCGTGTGTCACGAAGTCTTACTGGCCGATGACTTGCCGTTCGGTAAGTCAACCATCGGGTTTGTTCTGGATCACTCCGCATTGTCCACTTGATCGGTTCGTCACATGGCCATCACCACGGAAACTTTCGGTCGCGTTTTGGTTGCTCACGCGCCCGATGAACTCAACGAGGAGACCGCCCGCGAGTTGCTGCACGCCTTGGAGGTTCCCGTCGCTCAGGGCACGGTTTGCATCGTGGCTCAGATGGATCGCACGGATGCGTTCGACAGCGCGGGCCTGACCGCGCTCTTGGACCTGCGCGATGAACTGCGTCAGCAAGGCGGCAATCTGAAAGTCAGCAACCTCAGCGAATCGGGCCGCAAGTTGTTCGAGATGACTCGCCTGGATCACAAGCTCGACACGTTTGATTCCGTGATCGACGCGGTCGCTAGTTTTCTCAGCGACGCGTCAAGGTGATTTCGGATTGAGGATTTCACAGCCGTCCAATCCCCAATGCTCATTTGCCTGCCACCGTCAGCTCATTCTTGACTCGCCGCACGCCCGGTTCGAGTCG
>CAYSHJ010000367.1:0-4065 GCA_964430385.1 uncultured Planctomycetaceae bacterium | reverse complement strand
AGAAGGAGGCGATCTATCGCATCGACGCCAAGACGTCGAAGCTGCATCAGGTCGCCGACGACATCTTCAAACCCAACGGCCTCTGCTTCTCGCCCGACTACAAGAAACTGTACGTCGCCGACACCGGTGCGTCGCACTACGAGGACGCTCCCAAGAACATCAAAGTTAGGGACATCGTCGACGAGAAGAAGCTGGCCAACGGTAAAGAATTCGCCTCGATGAAACTGGCCATGAAAGATACTGCCGGCAAGACGCTTGAGAAATCTGGTTTTGCCGATGGCATCCGCGCCGACGAAGACGGCAACATCTGGGCGAGTGCCGGCTGGGTCGGCGATGGCTACGACGGTGTTCACGTCTTTGAGCCGAACGAAGGAGTCCGCATCGGGCAAATCCTATTGCCGGAGATTTGCAGCAACGTCTGCTTCGGCGGCTCGAAACGCAACCGCCTCTTCATGACGGGTAGCACGTCACTGTACGCCGTGTATGTTGAGACGAAAGGGGCACACATCACATAACATGACAACCCTTTGTAGAGAATTAGTCTCTTCATCGAAGGCCGATTGATTTTCGAACCCCCCCCTCACCCTGACCCTCGCCCCCGATGCGGGGGAGAGGGAACCAGAACAATGCGCCACGCACTGCTTCTTCCACTACTGCTTTTCGCCACCGGCACAATGGCCGCCGAACCCAAGGGCATCTGGCTGTCGCGCGACGAGGTCGCCGCGCTGCCGACCTTCGGGCCCGCCTGGACGCAGCTCAAGAAAGCCGCCGACCGGCCGGCCGGCAAACCCGACCTGAGCGACCAGAACCAGATGAACAACGTCTATGTGCTGGCCAAGGCCCTCGTCTTCGCGCGCACGGGCCCGGAGCGTTACCGCCGCGAGGTGATCGACAACTGCCTGGCGGCGATCGACACTGAGCGGGGCGGCAAGACGCTGGCCCTGGGTCGCGAGCTCTGCGCCTACGTGATTGCAGCCGACCTCGTCCGCTGGAGCGACGCAAAGTTTGTCGACTGGCTCGAGCGCTGCCAGACGGAACGGCTGCAAGGGAAAACGCTCGTCAGCACGTACCTCAAGCGGCCCAATAATTGGGGCACACACGCCGGGGCCTCGCGGATCGCCAGCGTGATCTACCTACGCGATTACTACCAAGCCCACGACAACGAGCGCCGCGCGCAGCAATACCAAACCGAGCTCGGCGAATTGGCTGCCGTGTTCCGCGGGTTCGTGGGAGACCGAGCGTCGTACGCGGAGTTTGTGTACGGCGACGACCTGAGCTGGCAGGCCGACCCGGAGCGGCCCGTCGGCATCAATCCCAAGGGGGCCGTGAAGGAAGGCCACTCGATCGACGGTGTGTTGCCCGACGACCTCCGCCGCGGCAGCGGCTTCCAGTGGCCGCCGGGCAAGACCGGTTACCCCTGGGAATCGATGCAGGGCATCGTAGTGCAGGCGGAATTGCTGCGCCGGCAGGGCTACGACGCCTTCGAGTGGGAAGACAGAGCCGTACTGCGCGCCGCCCAGTTCCTTCACGCGATCGACCTTCCGGCCGAGGGAGACGACCAGTGGCAGCCCTGGCTGTTGAACAAGCGGTACGGCACGAAGTTTCCGGCCGTACTCACGGCGCAGCCCGGCAAAAACATGGGCTGGACCAATTGGACGCATGAGTGATATTGGAATGGGGATTGGTCACGGTGCTGGAACCTCTTCGTGCTCTGCAAACGTACTTCGGCTACGCGGGTTTTCGCGGCTGCCAAGAGGCGGTCATTCGGCGAGTGCTCGCGGGCGGGCATGCGCTGGTCATCATGCCGACCGGCGGCGGCAAGTCGCTGTGCTATCAGATTCCGGCGATGATCGAGACCACCGGCCGCGATCATCGCAGTCCACTGACGCTCGTGCTGTCGCCTTTAATCGCGCTGATGAAAGATCAGGTCGACGCGCTGCGGCAGCGCGGGATCGAGGCGGCGTACATCAACTCGTCCCTCTCGCGCGACGAACGCGAGCAGCGGTATCAACAAGTGCGCGACGGGCGGTTTCGGTTGCTGTACGTCACGCCGGAGCGCTTTCGGAAGCCGGAGTTCGTGGAAGTCATCAGTCAGCGCGACGTGCAGTTGCTGGCGGTCGATGAGGCTCACTGCATCAGCGAATGGGGCCACGACTTTCGGCCTGATTACACACGGCTGAGCGAGTTCCGCCAACTTGTCGGGAACCCGACAACGATCGCGTTGACGGCGACCGCGACGCCGGATGTCCAGGAAGACATCGTACGTCAGCTTGGTCTGCGCGATGTCGAGGTCGCGCGATTTCACGAAGGGATCGACCGGCCCAACCTGACGATCGACATGCGCGAAGTCTGGGGCGATGACGAGAAACTCGACGCGATGTTCGCCATGTTCCGTCAGCATCTCAGTTCGCGCAATGCGACTGGCAGCGGCATCGTGTATTTCACGCTGATCCAGACGCTCGAACGATTCAGCGAGCTGCTGCGCCAGCGCGGCGTACGACACGTCTGTTATCACGGCGACCTCGAACGGCAACAGCGGCGTGCGATTCAGAACAACTTCATGGAGGGCCGCTGCCCGTTGGCGCTGGCGACGAATGCGTTTGGCATGGGAATCGACAAGGACAACATCCGGTTCGTCATTCACGCCGAGATCCCCGGCTCGATGGAGTCGTGGTATCAAGAGATCGGCCGAGCCGGTCGTGACGGGCTGCCGTCCGATTGCCTGCTGCTCTACGACGAACACGACCTGACGACGCAGATGCGGTTCATCCAGTGGAGCAATCCCGACGCCGACATCTACGAACGGATCGTTCAGGTCTTGTCAGACGACATCGAGAAGGTGCGAGCGTTCGGTCTCGACTGGCTGCGTGAGCGACTTCACGTCGGTGACAAACATGACCGCCGGTTGGAGACCGCGCTCTCGATGCTCGACCGTTACGGCGTCATCGACGGGGATGTCGAATCCGGACAGATCGAACTGATTGGCGCGTTGCCGCTCGAACTGCTCGACCGCGAGCGGCTCACCCATAAGCTGCGGCGCGATCAGCAAAAGCTGTATGCGTTGGTGCAACTGATTCGACTGGAAGGGGACCGAAAGCGATTCATTCACGACTACTTCGGGTTGCCGTATGATCCTGCGAGTCTCACGAGTCCGGGGGAGGATCACAATGAATGACACGGCGAGCCGGGGAGAATAAGTGGACGAAGCGTGTCCCAGTCACCTTCTTGTCTCGCTTGTTGCACCAATCGTTAATTATTCGACTGTTCCATCAGGTCGCCGATGATTTGGCTGACGCCTTCGTGGTCAAACACCACCGGGACTCCGCCGGGGCCTGCGTATAGGCCCACTCCGTCACGCACAACAATGGCGTCTGGATGGTCCACTTCGACGCGATCGCCGTTGACCAACGCGATCGTGAACGGGCGGAACGGTGTACGGCGTTTGAAGGTCAGCACAGTCTCGTCAAAGGTCTCCAACTGCATTTCGATTCTCCCGAAGGGTGATGCCTGCGTCCGACGCGCGGCCAGCATACCACTGCTGGCCGTGCTCAATCAAATTCTGTTTGGCAGGGGCCGGCCCGCAGATGCAGTGAATGGGCGATGGTCGGCCCGAGCCGAATCGCCGTCCTGCTGTTTCACCCAATCCGCTCAATCCCCATCCATTTTCGCAGCACTTCCGGGATGACGATGCTGCCGTCGGGTTGTTGGTGGTTTTCGAGGAGGGCGATCATGGCTCGCGTAATCGCGACGGCGGTGCCGTTGAGCGTGTGGACGAAGTGCGTTCCCTTCTTGTCCGGCAGCTTGCAGCGGATACCCAGGCGGCGGGCTTGGAAGTCGGTGCAGTTTGAGGCCGAGGTGATTTCGCCCCACTCGCCCGCTTCGCCGCGTCCGGGCATCCAGGCTTCGAGGTCGAACTTGCGATACGCCGGACGACCCAGGTCGCCGCTGGCGATGTCGAGCACTCGATACGGAATGCCCAAGCCTTGGAAGATGTCTTCCTCGATGCTCAGGATCTGTTGGTGGAACTTGTCGGACTCGGCGACGTCCGGCGCGGTGAAGCCGAAC
>CAYSHJ010000366.1:0-3769 GCA_964430385.1 uncultured Planctomycetaceae bacterium | reverse complement strand
CGAAAGCCTCCGAGGCAAAATGCAAATCGCCGGCTGGAACAACGACTTCCTCGCCCAAGTCCTAACAGGCCACTACCTTTGATATGCGCTGGCCGTGGGCTACTCTCCGACATTTCTATCTCCGAATTCTCATGGGGCGCCCGCCGAAGAGTGAAGTGCGCCGGGCGCGGCCGAGTGTGTCTCGGTCGCCGCGTTGGTCTACGTGCCTGGAAGCGAGAATTCCGTTGTGTTCTTTCTCCGCACGCCAAGAAGCGTTTCATGCTTTTTGCGCTGATGATTCGTTAAGTGATATCCCACGCACGGCCTATCACCAATCGTGCCGCGCGCGGTCTAATACGGCTGCATCCTCGGCGGTCACCGTCGGAACGTGCAGACACGATGCCCAAAGCTGTTCACTTTTTCAAGCGTCAAGCGTGGGAATCATTCACTCACACTTCGTAAATCGAGACAATCTCCGTTTTGTCCAGTAAATCGAGGTTGCGGATTTCACGCATTTAGATTGCTGCCGTCGCTGACGCTTCGGGTTAGTGTGAGAACCGACGACGTGGAGTATAAAACCCGGTAATCACCAGACCAGTGACTCAAGGTTGCGCACGTGGCCCCCACTCTCTTTCTCCTTGACGTTTTCTCGCTGCTGTTTCAGGTGTTTCATGCCATCCCGACGATGACCAGTCCGCAGGGACTGCCGACGAACGCGGTGTTCGGGTTCACGCGCGACCTATTCAACATTCTGAAGACTCATCAACCCACGCACTGGCTGTGCGCGATGGACTCGCCCGGCCCGGGGACGCGCGACGTTCTATACCCCGAGTACAAGGCCAATCGCAGCGAGATGCCCGTTGACCTGCGGCCGCAAATCGAACTCGTGGGGCAAGTGATGGATGGCTTCGGCGCGCCGAGCTTGCAATGTCTCGGTTGGGAGGCGGACGACGTCATCGCCACGATCACGCGGCAGGCGGTCGAGCGAGGCTTCGAGGTGCGCATCCTGACTAACGACAAAGATGCTCGGCAACTGCTGGGGCCGCACGTTCAGGTTTTCAACATCCGCAAGAACACGTGGCTCGACGAAGCCGGACTGAAGGCCGATTGGGGCATTCGGCCGGATCAAGTGATCGACTATCAATCGCTGGTTGGCGACAGCGTGGACAATGTGCCCGGCGTACCGCTCGTCGGACCGAAGAAGGCGACAGCGTTGCTGGAACAATTCGGCACGCTCGACCACGTGCTGGACAACGCGGACAAGGTCGCGGGAGATAAGCTCAAAGCCAACTTGAAACAGTACGCCGACCTCGCCCGCCTCAGCCGACAGCTCGTGACGCTCAATCAACATCTGCCGCTGGAACCCGATTGGGACGCGATGCGGATTGGTCGAGTCGATGTCGCTCGGCTGTCGGACCTGTTTCGCGAGTTCGGCTTTCGCCGCTTCATCGACGAAGTCCGCTCATTGCCGCCCGAGCAAATTGTTTTTTCATTTCCTTCTTCATCGCCTGCATCGGGCGAGGGCGGCAACGAGACTTCGTCAACGTCGGCAACGCCCGCCACGAAATCGAGCGACGGATTGTTGTTTCCAGAACTCGATCAGCAGTGCGAGTTGGTCGACGACGACGCGAAGCTCGCCGACTTCATCAATCAGCTCGCGCGGCAATCGGAGTTCTGCCTCGACGTGGCCGCGTCGAGCGAGAACGCGACGCAAGCCGAGATCCTCGGCTTCGCATTCTGCTGGGAAGAAGGCCACGCCTGGTTCGTGCCGACGCTCGAAGCAGGCCCCCTCACCCCAACCCTCTCCCCCGATGCGGGGGAGAGGGAGCAATCATTGCCACACGCAACAGCCACAACCGTCATCGACGCCTTGCGACCGATCCTTGAACGCCCCGACATCCGGCTCGTCAATCATGACTTGAAGTTTGACTTGATCTTGCTGCGGCGAGCCGGCATTCGCGCGACTGGCCTCGGCGTTGATCCGATGGTCGCCAGTTATCTGCTCGAAGCCGGAGCACGCAGTCACGACTTGCCGGCGCTGGCTGAGAAGTTCTTCCAGAAGCAATTGCTACCGGCAGCCAACGTCTTCGGCGGCAAAACCGGTTCCGCAAACAGGGCCGAAGACGAACTCGCCAACAAGTCGAACAAGACGGTGCCGACACAAACACAAGCGAAACTCTTCGCGGACACCGCGCCCACGGCTCCTGTTGCCGACATCGACATCGAGATCGACGAAAAACGTCTCGCCAAATGGGCGACCGAACGCGCGGACACGGCGTGGCGGTTGTCGCGATTGATCGGCGACGAACTGCGTCGCGAGGGACTGTGGGACTTGTACTGGAACCTCGAACGTCCGCTCATCGACGTGTTGGCCGAGATGGAGTTGACCGGCATCCGCGTCGACGTCGCCGAGTTGCAACGTCAATCGGCCGACATCGGGCGACGACTGCATGATCTCGTCGCCGAGATTCATCGGCTGGCCGGACACGAGTTCAACATCGACTCCCCCAAGCAACTGGCGAAGGTGTTGTTCAACGAGCAAGGCTTGCCTGTCATCAAGAAATTAAAGACCGGCCCCAGCACCGATCAGGATGTGCTCGAAAAACTCGCGCTGGTGCATCCGCTGCCGGCCAAGCTCATCGAGCATCGGCAACTGTCGAAGCTCAAGGGCACGTATCTCGACGCGCTGCCACAAATGGTCAATCCACTGACCGGGCGGATTCATGCCTCGTTCCATCAAGTCGTCGCCGCGACCGGCCGACTCAGTTCCGCCAATCCCAACTTACAGAACATCCCGATCCGCACCGCCGAAGGCCGCCGCGTCCGCCGCGCGTTTGTGCCCTCTCCAAGCTTCCACCCACTTCAGATGGGGGGGCCAGGGGGCGTCAGCGATTGGAAGTTCGTCTGCGCCGACTACTCGCAGATCGAGCTTCGCATACTGGCTCACTTCTGCGGCGACCCAGTTTTATGTGAAGCGTTTGCCAACGGCACTGATATCCACACGGCCGTCGCGTCCGAAATCTTCAACGTCGGACCGGCCGTCGTCACGGCCGAGCAGCGCCGCGTGGCAAAAGCGGTCAACTTCGGTGTGCTCTACGGCCAAAGCCCGTTTGGACTCTCCGAAACGCTGGGGATCGATCAGGTCGAAGCCGCGTTGTTCATTGACCAATACTTCGTGAAGTACGCCGGAGTAGACCAGTACATCGCGCTGACCTTAGCTGAAGTCGCGCGCTCCGGCTTTGTCACCACGATCCTAGGCCGCCGCCGCGCGATCAGCGGCATCCGACCGGAACGGCATCGACAACTCAACCTCTCTGAACGGACCGCGATCAACACGGTGATCCAAGGCTCCGCCGCCGACCTCATCAAGCAAGCGATGATCCGCGTGCATCATCGCTTGCAAAACGAGCAACATCCCGCGCGCTTGCTGCTCCAGATTCACGACGAATTGGTGCTCGAAACGCCCGCCGCGGAAGTCGTCTCGCTGGCGAAACTCGTTCGCGACGAGATGCAGTCCGCGATGTCCCTGCGAGTGCCGCTGGTGGTCGATGTCTCGTCCGGCAACAATTGGCTGGAGCTTGAAGACGTGCGGTGACACATTCTGGCGAGCGGGGCGGCGTCAGCCCCCCGGTGTATTTGCCGCAGGACCGGGGGCTGACGCCCAATGGCACTCACTTTGGTTTTTCGGGTGGAGGTTTTTCTTTTTGTTGGGATTGTTGTTTCATGAATTTTGTCGATTTGGGGCGACGGGGATGAGCTTGGCGAGGGGAGCTTCGGCCGGGGCGATTCG
>CAYSHJ010000365.1:0-1580 GCA_964430385.1 uncultured Planctomycetaceae bacterium | reverse complement strand
TGGGGATGAAGCTGGCGGCCCAGAGGGCCATCAAGCGGACTCGCGGCGACTCATCGGCGGCGGCTCGGCGGAGTAGGTCCAGTGCATTCGGCAAGCGGTCATGCCACGCCGCGATCACGCGAACGGCGGCGGCGCGGGCGTTCGCGGTCTTGCAGGTCAGCACCTTTTCGAGCAATGGGATGGATACGACGTTATGGGACTGATGGAGCCAGAGCAGTTCGAGGCGTTGATGATCGAGAAATGCGAAATCGTTTTCAAATCGCGCAAGGGCTTGTTTGGGGTCTACTTTTGCGCCTGCCGACGTTACGCGAGCCAGACGTTCCTTCGCTTTCTGGAGCGTTTCCGATATTTGGCGTTCGGAATCGTCGAGGACGCCAAGTTTGTCGAGGGCCGCCTTAACATCGTTCGAGGGGCGACCTGATAGCTCGATGCGGGCGCGGTAACGCACACGATCGTCCGGGTGGACCAACACTGCCATTAGATGGTCAATCGACTTACCGGCGATCGGCATTGGCTCCACCAACTCTCGTCCGACATAGGTCACGCGATAGACGCGGCCGTGGTCGTGGTCTCGGCTGGGATCGCGGAGGTTGTGTTGCATGTGGCCGATGATCGGGTTTTGCCAGTCGGTGAAGTAGATGGCTCCGTCGGGGCCGACCTCGACGTCGCCGGGGCGGAAGTTCGCGTCGGAGGAGAAGACGATCGGTTCGACTTCGGTGGCACCGAGGGAGGAGCCTTCGTCTTTGCCCATCAGCCGGAACGCGCTAGCGTCCGGTTCTTTCGCGAGAGGATCTTTTGGTTTTTGGCCATCTGAACCGGACGCTAGCGCGTTCCGGCTGATTTCGCGGGAGGCGTCGCTGCTGCCGTGCAGTTTGTATTGCAGGATGCCTTGGAAGCCGATGACGTTGGCGACGAGCAGGTTGCCGCGATGCTCTTCGGGGAAGTGGCTGCTCGACAGGATTTCGATGGCCGAGCAAGGGCGCGTGCGCTGCTGATAGACCTGCGGCGGGCGGTTGTGCTTGTTCGGGTAATCGAGCTGGCTGGAGAACAGCGGGCCGTGGAACGGGTTGGCTCCCGTGCCGTCCACGACGATGTCCTGACCCCAGGCGTCGAAGGCGTGACCGTGCGGATTGGCGAAACCGAACGTCACGTAGATGTCGGTTTTTTGGGTACGCGGCTCGTAACGAAAGACTCCGCCATTCGCGAGCCGGCGCGGCGGTCCCCACGGGGTTTCGATCTGCGAGTGATGGAACGTCCCTTCCTGCATGTAGACCGCTCCGCCCGGATCGAGCACGAAGCTGTTGATGGTGTGGTGCGTGTCGGCGGTGTCGAAGCCGTGAACGAGCCGCTCTTTCACATCATATTTATCATCACCGTCGGTGTCCTTGAGAAACAAAATATCCGGCCCCTGAGCGACCAGCACGCCGCCGTTCCAGAATTCGAAGCCGGTGGGGTTGTGGATGTCTCCGGCGAAGGTCTTGCAGACATCGGCTCGGCCGTCGCCGTTGGTGTCTTCCAGGATCAGCAGGCGGTCGTCCATTTTCTCGGTCGGCTTCCAGTGCGGATACGTCCGCCAGCAG
>CAYSHJ010000364.1:0-3019 GCA_964430385.1 uncultured Planctomycetaceae bacterium | reverse complement strand
CCGACCATCGGGTGATGCGACTCGCTGCTGCCGGCTTTGAATTGTCCGTAGCCGGACAGGAACCGAGCGTGCCCCTCGAAATGATTCGCCTGATCGTGGCTGACCGAGCGAATGATCGTGAACTTGTCGGCGATCTGAGCGTGCCGTGGCAGGAGTTCGCAGACTTCGATTCCCGGCACGTTGCTGCGGATCGGAGCGAATGGTCCGCGAATGTCGCTGGGAGCGTTCGGCTTCATGTCGTACGTTTCGAGATGACTCGGCCCGCCGTGAACGAACAGCAGGATGACAGCCGTGTCTTTGTTCTCGACGATGCCTCTGGTAGCAGCCGACGCTCGCAGATGAAGCAACTCAGCCAGTGTCAGTCCGCCAATTCCAAGAAAGCCCGCTCGCAACGAATCTCGCCGAGTCATCATTCGTCGCAGCCGCTCCGGATCGTCGAGAAACTCGACCACGTCGCACCTCCTCACAAATCAGGGTCCACAGATGTGAGGATTATCGGGATCCACCGATGCGTTAGGCAACGCTAAGGACCGTTCGAGAAACAATTGTCGTGGATCGCTCCGCGATCCAACGTTCTGATCGCGGAGCGATCAGCGACTATATGACAGTTAATTCTCGAACGGTCCTAAACCCGTCGGCTACGGCAGGTCAACTGACTGGCGCGGGAAAGCTGTTGCGCCAACAAAAGAAAAAGGCTCTCGACCGTCGGCAGACCAGACCTGGGGGGCTATGACGTGCTGGAAGCTGACTTACAGAGTGGGTCAGGCTGTAATCAGGGGACCAAGCATTCCCAGGTCAGTTTTGGTCTACGCAGCGTGTCGAGAGCCTCGGCTGGGTGAAAGGAAACTCGCATTAGCGATGCCGAGAACACCTATGCATTGGCTGTGCCATTCCTGAAATTCATTCGGCGCCGATGAATCGAAAACCGACGATTTCTCGCAACTATCTGTTGTCAAATAAGATTGGGACACATCATAGACTCTGTCTGAATGCACCATGGTTTGATATTTCGGCGCCGAGACCATACAAAGTCGAACGAAGCAGCGCCGAAATCGAGTCCGCAGCGCCGAGATGAATAGCAAGTCTAATGATGGCATCGAACCGTTCTCGAGAAAAACTGGTTGTGACGAGCTCCGGGTGCTTTGTCTTATTGTATTGCGTGCTTGTCCTGGGTTACGTGGCGACTTTTCCGGACGTTCGACTTCGAGTCATGCTCGCGGATGATGACCTTTCGGTCTCAGTTGCGGGCGTTTTGATCCGTGATCTGCCTGGCATTCAGTGCCTCGGCCCGCAACCAGTGGCTGGCGACGTGTTGCAGCGTATCGGCGACCAAGAAATCCGTTCGTTTACTGACTTTGCCCGAAGTTTGTTTCGCCTGCGTCGAGGCGTTGTTTCCCCTGGTGGCTTCTTGAGCCCCGGCGATGATCCGTCACAGGCGCCCGAATCCTTTCCGAGTCTCGTGGAGCGTGTTGAAAACGGCGAGCGACTCGTCAAGTTCGAGTTCACGCACGCGGGGTTGCCTCGAGTCAGTTTTCTGCAGGTACAGTCGCTGCCGTTGGACGACATCTTACTGACGTTTATTTGGTTTTTGTTGCAGTTGGGAATCACGGCAGTGGGTGCGTTGGCTGTCTGGCATCGTCCGTATGACCGGCCCGCACGGCTGTTTTTCGCGATGTGCGTGGTCACGCTGGGAGCGTTCATCGGTGGCTTCCACTGGTGGATCGTCGCCAGTTCTTTGTGGCTCAACATCCCTTTCGTGGGATGTGCGGTGTTTGTCCCGATCGTGTCGCTGCATTTCTTTTTGACATACCCGCGGCGCACCTGGCCACTGACTCAGTTTCCAAGAGTCGCTTTGACCGTACTTTATCTTGTCCCAACGGTGACATTTGTCTGGATGGTGGGAACGTTGGGCTATGTCCAATGGCTAGGACAGAACAATTTGTCGACCGCGTCGACAGCCACGGAGACCGTGAGATCCTGTCTGCAAGATCTCCGCAACGGGATTTATGTCTACATGACATTTGCGGCGATTTGTTTCTTGGTCATGCTCGCGGCCTTGGCTCACGGATATTTGCGGACGGCGAATTCGGTCGAGCGGAGCCAGCTGAAATGGATGTTCTGGGGCGGAATCGCAGCGGTTCTGCCGGTGAGTTACACGCTTTACTTGGCCTTGTTCGACCGCGTCGAGTTCGCTTTGGGCCGAGCCCGTGTTTCCATGTTTTTGGTAAGTCTGTCGTTCATGTTGGCGTACGCCGTTGCGATTCTGCGATTCAAACTGATGCTGATTGACCAAATCGTCAGCAAGGGCATGCGATATTACGCGGCGAGCTTGGGATTAACCGGTACGTTTGCGGGACTCATCGTACTTGGCAGCCTGTCGGCGAACTTTTGGAACTTGTCGAGTTCGCCCGTCGCGGGACTACAACAGGCGCTGACGTTGGGCGCGGTGCTGATTGTGGCGTTCGTTCTGTTGCTTTGGGGACGCGATCGCTTGCAGCAAATGATCGACTTGCGTTTTTACCGAGAGAAGTATCAGCTCGACAAAGCCCTGCAACGAATGAATCGAGCGGTGGGACGAGTCATCGACCGCGAGACGTTAGCACATCGCATGATCGGTTCGTGTCGCGATGTGTTGAGAGCGGAGCGCGTGGCCGTTTACCTGCGTGACGTGGGGCGTTCATCGTTTCAGTTGATCTCCGCGGAAAGAGCCCCGGATTTGTCGCCACAGATCGTGGCCGATGAAGAACTCATGCAGACGCTTCAGCAAGAATCGGCCGTGGCCCGGTCGGTCACCTCGCTGCGGAGCGGCCAATCGTCCGCACAGCGGACATTGCGAAGTTTGCGAGCCGAGTTGATGTACGCCTTTGAAAGCGACGGTGAGCTGGCCGGGCTTGTGGTGTTGGGGCCAAAACAAAACGGTACGCCGTACACGGCCGAAGATCTGACGTTTCTGAACGCATTGGGGCAGATCACCAGCGTCGCGCTGCACAGCGTGAAGGTGCATCAGGACATTTCGCGG
>CAYSHJ010000363.1:0-18438 GCA_964430385.1 uncultured Planctomycetaceae bacterium | reverse complement strand
CATCCGCCGATGCCTACGCGCAGTTGGACCGATTCCTGCGGGTGAGCGATACGGAGCAGAGTGGCGAGCCGTCGAACAATGGTGCCAAGAAGCAGGCTTGATTCTGCCCGCTCGTGTGAAGCCGGAGCGACAAGGCGGGCGTGTGTCGTCGTCTCCACACATTCAATCGTCGCTCCACGACGAACCATTCGCGCATCATCGCTCCGCCGAGGCGGATGGGTTAAAATCCACGGCTACCATCAAATGTCGCTCCGCGACGGACGGCGTCTCGACCTCGCAGTCCCGCAACTTCTTCAGGGCAACTCACCCGCTTCGCGCAGGGCGGCTTCGATCACGCGGTCACTCAAGAAGACGCCGACTTCGCGCATGCGGCTTATGGCGTCGGATTCAGGCATTGGCGATATCTTCCGCCAGTTCGTCGGTGTCGAGGTCGATCATGGGGACGCCGAAGGCGCTCAGTCGCAGCAAGAACGACACACGATCCATGCCCACCAACGCCGCCGCCATGCCGGACGACAGGCGGCGCATTTCAAAAAGCTTCACGGCCATCGCCATTTTGGCTTCCTGCTCGAACCGCGCGCGAGTCGTCTGCAAGACGTCCGGCAAGTTCTCCGGATATTCGATTTCCAGCTTAGCCGACATTGCTTGCTCCTTTCACGGGACGGACTTTCGAGTTGAGCTTACCCGTGACTCAGCGCACCAACAAGAAGTCTCGCACACCCGACCCCTCAGGTGACTTTTGGTTCTTGGCTTTGGTCGCAGAGTGCGCCGCGGCGGACCGAAGGTCGCCGTGGGTTTCCACCCATCCGCCTCGGCGGAGCCAGCACGCCAAACCATCTCGTCGCGGAGCGACGATGGAACATGTTTCAATCCGCTTCGTTGGCCAATCGTTGCAGGAACTGCCCAGGGCTAGCCGACCATTGCGAATGCCGTGTCGATCAAAACTGGCTACGATAGCTTTCCAAACTCGTTCCCCCATTTTCCAGAGGCCTTAAGATGCGAAAACTTGTGTGGATTTTGGCGTCGGTGGTATTGATGGGCTACGTGGCCACAGCCGCGTGGTCGTCGGAAGCGGATGAACTGCGCGAGAAAGCGAAGGCTCTGCAGCAGCAGGCCGAGCAGGCGGCGAAGATTGGACGACGTGAGGAAGCGGAGAAGTTCAGTCGAGAAGCTCAAGAGTTACATCAGGCCGCTCAGAAGCACGAACGGAAACAGCCTGACGTGTCCCACCGGGAAATCGACGAATTGCACGGCCGGCTGAAAGCCTTGGCCCAGAAAGAGCAAGCTCTGAAAGAGTCCCAGAGCGAAGAAGGTCTCGCCGAGTTGCGGAAACACCGGGCGATGATCGAACGCGAGTTGGCCGAACTCCGAGAACACCAGGAACACCAAGCCGGCCCGCGTCACGCGGGCAAACATCCGCCTAAGTCGCCGCAAGCTGCGGAGGAAACGGGGCTGCGCATCAAGCATATCCGCGTCGCGGTGGAAAATCTGAACGCAGCGGGACTCCACGACATCGCGGAACATCTGGCGCATAAGGCGGACGCGATGGAACGCGAACACCATCAAGCTCACGGCGAGTTTCGGAAAGATCAGTCATCGCCAGAGAAACGCAAACACTTCGAGCCGGAACGCAAATTCGCACCTGCTGCCGGTCCCGTCGATGAATTGCGTCACGAAATCCAACGCCTGCGTGCCGAGTTGAACGAACTCCGCGAAGAGATCAGAAAACGCCCGTGAGCAACCACCGAGTTATCGCGCCGCTCGCACGGGAGCGGTCGCCGGGTGATCGCTCAATCGAAATGCCAGGAACTGTTCGGCAATCAGAATTGCTGCGAGGAGCATCAGCAGCATATCGCGAACTTCGTGGCCGATGTCTCGGCCGGAGATCCAGGCGAACTCGCCCGGCTCTTGGATCGAGACACCGACTTTGTCGCCGAGTTGTTTCCGGATGAGCTCGTTGCTTGCCAAGGCGAGGTCGCTTTCCTCGGCCGGAAAGTTGTAGTTGATCCAACACTCGAACGGGACTTGGTTGAGGTCCAGTAAGCGGACTCGATAGATACCGGTGAGATCGGTGTCTCGGAATGTCGCGGTCTGGCGCTCGACAGCGCCTGCTGATCCTGCCAGTCCCGTTGCCGGAAATCCGAGAGCACATGTCGGCTCTTCATCGAGCCGAGTTCCTCTTTGTCACCGAAGTGCGTCCGCGTCGCATCCAGCCCATTGACCAGCGACAACGCTGGTCCTGCAACGCCAGAAGCCGGTTGGCGGCTGACGCTACCTGACATCAAAAGTGGCAAATATGACGTCGCCAATACGAGATTTTCGTTAGCCGTCAGCACTTCACATGAGTTGTTCTGCTCAATCAGTTTCGGGATTGGGTTCAGCAGAATCTCGTCTGCTATGAATGATGAGCATCAGGATTCAAAGTACCCAACGACAAGTCACACTTTCTTCATCGTTCCACTGGTTCGACCCGACGAGCTACACGTATCCGCGGAAGAGTCGGAGCGTCCAATCGGCGGCCTGCAATGCACACAGCAGCAAGATCAGGGAAAAATTGTGCCACAAGTTGAACGCCTGCCGGCGGACTACGGTTGTCGACGATCGGGAGTTTTCCCCGACCCAACCATCGGGCATGTTCGTTTCGATACGCCGGCCGCCGGTGGCTGCCGCCCAGCGTTCGAGAGTCGCGTGATCCACCGGCGACCCATCGGTTTCGTTCCCACGAGAAGCGACCTCAATGACGACGGAGGCGTCCGCCACGTTCTGGCCTTCGCTGCGAGCGGTCACTTCGATGCGATATCGTCCGGATTGCGATGGCTCGAATTGCGCGGACGGTACCTCGTTCAACTGTTCGTGGGTTTGCAGCGAGAGAGGCAACCGGCGTCCATCCGGAAGGACGACTGTGCCCTCCAAAGTCGGCGCGGCCGTCTCCTCGCCGGCAGGTATTTCCGTAGCCATCCGGACCGAATCGCCGACTCGATACTGAGTCCGTTCTGGGCGCAGAAACAATTGGCGGCGGGCAGACATTTGCTCGGTGGGAGCCAACGCTCGAAAGGCGTGTTGCCAGAACGCGGAATGCAGCGTGACGCCGTCATCGGTTCGGGGGCCGTGTGATTGCCACCGCCACAAAGTGTCCGTTCCGATGAATAAGACTCGCCCGCGTCCAACGTTTTGTTCCGCGATGACCACCAGCGGACCATAGGCGTTTTGTTGTCCGGCCGTTTCCAAGAGCACCGTGGCCAGCGGGCGTTTGCGGAGCACCGGATAGACATGCTCCAACCTCGGCAACGTCACGGTGGCTTCAAATGACACAGGCGAGCGGGGGGCGTCAGCCCCCCGGTTCGGCGGCGAATGCACCGGGGGGCTGACGCCGCCCCGCTCGCCAGATTGATTCAACGTGAACCACGACGAGGCTTTCCCTTCCGGAGTGAGTCGCACCTCGACTTGTCCGGAAATGGGAGTGCCCGATTCTCGTGTCAGCTCCACCGGCAACAGACGCGTCAGTTCGGGAGTGTCGACCCATTCCTCCAGATGTGTGCCAGCCATCACCACCAGAGATTTGCCTCCCTCCGTGACGGCTCCGTAGATATGACGGGCCAGGCCGCGCGGCCACGTCGCTGGCCGAACGTCTCCCAACACGAGGGTATCGAAGCCGTCGAGTTCACTGCGACTCTGCGGAAATCCTGCCAGCTTGACGCGGCGTTCCGGCTCGCCGAATTGCACAAACGCATTTTCCCCACGCGACAACAGGGCCGTCAGGCTGAAGCTCGGATCGTCTTCCAGCACGCGGCGCAGGTATTTGAATTCCCAACGCCAACTGTCTTCGAGGATCAGCACATCCTGGCGATCATCGACGGCCTGCACATTGACCGCATAAGCCTGATCGACTGGCGTCTCGCCCTGCATCAACTGGAAGCGATAACGTTTGAGTCCCGCCTCTTTCGGCCGATGCGTGATCACGACGAACTGATCCTGCCCGGCAATGTAACCCGAAGCGTGAGCGAGGGCGTCAGGAGATCCAGCGTCGATTCGCCCTCGCTCACGCTTCGGGTTACTACTGAAACCATCTCCTGTCAATTCGTGCCGCTGGATTTCCTGACCATCTTCTTCGACAACGAGCGAGAGCCGATCCAGCACATGATGCCGGCGGACCGTCACCTGAAACGCAGTCTCCGAACCAATGAGCACGCGCTGCGCCGCTTGGACGAGCACGATTTCCGCAGCGGTCGTTGCCGGCTGATCGGGAGCATTCGTCGGGGCGAGCACGTCGAGCGATAGTCCTAGTTCTTTGGCAGTGGCCACCACATCTGCGGAACTGCGATGTTGTCCGTCGCTGACGATCAGCGCCCGGCTCGGCGTGGCGGACGATTCACGCGACGCATTCAGCAGCCGGACGTAGTTCCAGGCCGATTTCAAACTCCCTGCGACATCGGTTCCCTCTCCGCGTGGCGCGGCTTGATCGAGAGCCGCCGGCGCGGTTGGATAGGCTCGCCGGTCGAATGTGAACCAATGCAGCGTGTGAGTCCGAGCAGCGGCCTGCACTGCCGGGCTGTTCGCGAGCTGCTGCTTCACGTCGTCGAAGCGTGTGCCGTTGGCCGCTGGTGACGACATGCTCGCCGATGTATCGACCAGCACCAACAGGCTGGGAGAATCGGTGACGGTTTGTGGCACCGACAACACCGGCTGAAACAGGCCGAGGACCAGCAGCACGATCATTCCAATTCGCAGCGTGCCCAACTGCATGATCGATCGTCGTGGGACATGCTTTTGAGCCAAGATCCGACTGCCAAACATCAGCGCGGCCAGCAGCGCGACACCAAACAACGCGATCACCGCGGGCGACAACATGGGAAAGAATTGCCAGGTCATCAGGACTTGACTCCTTCCCGCTCGCGCAGCGGAGCGACAAATCCGCGTCGGCGATGATGCGATGTGCTCAGCGCGGGATTCATCCGCGGGCACAACCAGTGCGTCAGAAACATCTCGGCCAGCAAGCCGAGACACGCCAAGCTGACGAGCCACGGTTCCAGGGCAAGCCGACGATCAACCGACGTTGTCTTCGCGACGGAAGCGGTCGGCTGTTCGATTTTCATGTCGGCCGGAGTCCACCAAGCGTGGAATTTTTCCGGATCAAAAGGTTCCAGTCGGCTATCCGCTCGGCCGGGTTGAACAACCAGGATCAAGTCCGATTCCGAATCGTCGTGTGGCTTGATGTGATAGAAGCCCGATTCCGTCGCTTCCGACATCGTGAGCCAAGTGCGATTCGACACCGTATGCACCGGAGCCGACAACGTGCGGCCGGTCGGCGAGATCACACGCGGAGGCATGTTCGTGAGCGGCACGGCGCTAGCCGCCGGTGTTTCGCGATGACCGGCGGCTAGCGCCGTGCCGCTCACATTAGTGCTGGCGTGAGCATCAATCTGGGTCTCAGTCAACGATTCCGGCAACGCCACGGTCATCGTCTCGCCGGACGTGAACTGGCGTCGAATTCCGGCCGATTGCAAATGCAGCAACAGGCGATCCACCAGCGGCACAAAACTTTTGCGGCGCGGCAGATCACACCAGCGGTCATCGGCCGAGCCATTGATCACGACCACGCGACCAGCTTCCACGCGGCGTGCGATCAAGGCCGGCGTGCCGTCTTCCAACGTGGCCAGCACTTCATCCGCCGTCGTCATCGGACTACCGAACCGATACCACTCTCGCGATTCCGTTTCGGCAAGGTCGCCTACTTCCGGATCGATCAAGCCCGTCAGTAGTGGGTGGCGATCATTCCATTGTTTCCACAGCGAAAGCCCCCCTTGCTTCGCATCCGCTTGAACGCTTCCAGATAATTCACTCGGCAACAAGCCGTGAGCTGGAACGAGCGGCTGCACAAACGCGCGATTGTAGAGTTCCGGGTCCACGGTCGGTCCCAGGAACATGGCCAAGCCGGCCCCGCGGCGGACCCGCTCCGAGATCGCCGTGGACAACGCTTCGCTGAGACCGGGGACATCGGCTAACAGGATCACATCGGCCGAGGCGATTTCCGCGGCCGACACCGTGATCGGCGTGCGGATGACAAGCTGTCCGTCAGCAGCAATGGAGCCGGTTTCAGCCAGTGAACGGATCGCTGTTTCCAGTTCGAGTCCAGGATGTAGGTTGGGAGTCTGTCCCGACCGCGTTGGCGCTGAACCGTTCGGAACGGTCGGGAGAGAGTCCCAACCTACTTGATTCGGCGTGATGAGCAGCAGCCGCGGATCGCCGGTGCTGTCGAGATCGCAGAAATACACATCGTCGTCAGGCAGCTCATCCGACGGCTCAAGCTTTAGCGTGACCAGACTTCCCTTTCGATCAAACGTCGTGGGCAATGGCAAGTCGAGCGCCGTTCGTCGCCCCGGTTGCAATGTCAGCGGAAACTCCTGTTGTTCGACGCCAGACAAACCGGAAACTCGCAGCGTTCGCGGCATCACGCCGTCGCTGGTACACGAGGCCTCCACATGCAGCACAGTTTCCGAATTTCGAGTTCGCAGGCGTGCGGCGGTAAGCCAGGCATTCCGCGGCGCGGGCAATCCGACATCGATCAATCGCAACGAGATTTCTCCTGTCGCCGAAGTCGTGAGACTTCGGTCCGAACTCTCACGAGTTTGGCTACTCGATAATTCGGCGATGTCTTTCGCGAACGTCGAGATTTCACTCGTGTTCCAGCCATTGGCCGGGTTGTCGGTCAGAAAGACGATTTCGACGTGAACTCCCGGACGCCGCTGCGCCAACAACGAACGAATAGGTTCAAACGCGGAGTCAAGCTGCGTCTCCGCCGGTCCCGTTTGCAGCCTGGATAACGACGGCAGATAGAGCGTGGCCTCGTTCGTCCACGGGGCCAGCACCTCGGTCGTGCTCCCGGTGAGCAGTACGGCCGTCCGATCTCCCGGCAGCGTTTTGCGGATCAGTTGCGAGGCGAGATCACGGGCCGTCTCCCACGGAGTCGGACGCTCTTCGATACGTCGCCCCATGCTGCGGCTGATGTCGAGCACCACGATACGATCGAGACCGGTGGCCGTTCCCGTGGGGGACCAAATCGGCCGCGAGAGAGCCAGCACCAGCAGCGTCAGAAATCCGGCACGCAACAAAAACAACAACACTTGGTGCCATTGAATCCGCCGAGCCATTCGCTGCTGAGTCAGGTGCAGCCAACGCAGACTGCTGAACGGAGTCTGTCGCACATGCCGAGGCTTAAAGAGATGCACGACAATGGGAATGGCCAATAACGCCAGACCGAACAACGCGCTGGAACTCAAAAACGTCATCGTCGCACCATGTCTTTTCTGCGCTTTCCAATGAGCCGCAGGGCGCTAGCCCCGGTTTGTGACGCACACGAACCGGGGCTAGCGCCCTGCGGCTCAAAACGTCATCGTCGCACCTTGCTGCGCCGGTTCAAGTACGCCGACAGCGCTTGATCGTAAGGCTGTCGGGTGTTGATCAAGTGGTAGTCGATGCCGGCTTCGGTCAGCCCTTTTCGGTAGAACTCACCGCACTGCTGGACTTGTTCGAGATAACCGTCGCGCACAGCGGCGGGATCGATTTCCAACTCCTCGCCGGTTTCCAAATCACGGAACTGAGTCGCACCCTGAAACGGGAATTCCAGTTCGGCGACATCCTGAAGATGAAACACGATCACATCGTGTTTTTGACTGCGCAGTTGTCGGATGGCTCGCAGCGTTTGATCGGGATCGTCGATCAAATCGCTGATGACGACGACCATCCCCCGACGTTTGAGATTCCGCGCGATCTGCCGCAGGCTGCTGGGCATATCGGTCCCTCCGGCCGGCGGGTTGTCGATCATCACGCGCATCATCTGACTCAGATGCGGCCGGCGGCAGCGAGGCTGCACCAGCATGCCCGGCTTCGTCCCGAACAACGCCAGTCCGCAAGCATCCTGTTGCCGCAGCACCAGGTATCCCAGGCAACTGGCGAGGAAGCAGGCGTAATCCCATTTGGTCAACAAGCCAGTGCCGAAGGCCATCGAAGCGGAACGGTCCAAGAGCAGGTAGCAGCGAAGATTCGTTTCCTCTTCAAACCGCTTGATGTAGTAATGGTCCGTGCGAGCATACAGATGCCAGTCGAGATACTTCAGGTCGTCGCCGGCGACGTACTCGCGATGATCGGCGAACTCCACGGAAAAGCCGTGAAACGGGCTTTTGTGCAGTCCATTCAAAAAACCCTCCACAACCAATCGCGCCAACAAAGGCGATAAGCCGATGCGAGCCAGCACCTCGGGTTGCAGATATTTTTCCGAGGCGGTCCCAGGCAACCCTTCGGCCAAGGCTGGCTGTCCCGATTGTTGTGCCAGAGCCTGATGCAATTTCTGGATGAGCGTCGACGCGGCCGGACCAAGCTGCCTCCACCAGGCGGATCGTGGTCCCGGCCGCAGTGGCGGAACACTCTTGGTCGGAGTTGGAGGGCTGGTGGACATACAGGCGATTCGTTGCAAGGGTTGTGAGCGACGGGGCGCTAGCCGTCGGTCCTTCTAACACCGGCGGCTAGTGCCGTGCCGCTCAATGACGCGGCATAACTCACTTCTTCCGCTCCGGCACGATTTCGAGAAGCCGGCGAACGATGTCGTCCGTGGTGGTCCCTTCGGCCTCGGCGGCGAAACTGCAGGAAAGGCGATGCCGCAGAACGGGGAGCGCCAAGTGTCGCACGTCATCGCACGAAACATTGATCCGGCCGTTCAAGGCGGCGAGGCACTTCGCGCATAAGATCAGCGCTTGGCTGGCGCGGGGACCGGCTCCCCAGGAGATCTGGTCTTCGATGAAATCTGGGACACCCGGTTCGCCCGGTCTCGTCGCTCGGACCAGATCAACGGCGTACTGCGTGACGTGCTTCGATACGGGAAGACTTCGCACGAGTTTCTGCATGTTGATGACGGCGTCGTGATCACAGATCGGCTGGAGATCGACGGTCGCGTTCGACGTCGTCCGCTCGACAATCTGTTCTTCCTCTTCCAGGCCGGGGTATTTGATGAACGTGTTGAGCAGGAAGCGGTCCTTCTGAGCCTCGGGCAGCGGGTATGTCCCTTCCTGGTCGATCGGGTTTTGCGTCGCCAGTACGAAGAACGGTTTCGCGAGCGGGTATGTCTTGCCGCCGGCGGTGACTTCATGCTCCTGCATCGCCTGCAACAGCGCGGCCTGGGTCTTTGGCGGTGTGCGGTTGATTTCGTCGGCGAGCACCAGGTTGGTGAAGATCGGGCCGGCCACGAAGACCGTCACACGCTTGCCGGTGGTGTGGTCATCCTCGATGACATTCGTCCCGACGATATCTGACGGCATCAAGTCGGGCGTGAATTGGATCCGTTTGAAATTCAAAGAGAGCAATTGCGCCAACGTGTTGATCATCAGCGTCTTAGCCAGTCCGGGAACTCCTTCCAAAAGGTTGTGCCCTCCCGCGAAGACGGTGATCAGTAATTCCTCCAGGACCGATCGCTGTCCGACGATCACGCGGGACATGCCGTCCAACATGCGGGAATGCAGTTCTTGCAATTGCGCTAAGTCACGGTCGATGTCGGCAGGTTCGTTGTTCACGGTGGAGACTTCAGGTCGGTGGAGTTTGGTGGGATGGATGGAGGTGAGATTGACGAATTCCGAAATCCAAATGACGAATCGTCACGCTAATGTCGCGCTGGTGTCATCGGATGACTGTCGTAGCAGGCTGTGATTTGCAGAAATGGCCTCCATTCGGATTTCGTCATTCGGAATTCTTTCGTCATTCGGGTTTCGGATTTCGTCATTTCCACTAGTGGCTTAACGCATATGTGATGATATTCATAACAACCCGTGTGGCATCGTCGGCCGTGAGTCCTTTCGCGTAGGCATTGGACTCGTGATTGACGCCGCTCATCAGATCAAACGGCGTATAAATGACGGCCAGCCGGCCATCGAGAAATAGACCGTAGAATTCCGGCATCTCCAACGTCGGATCATCGCGGAGCGCTGGCGGGGTGTATTCCACACGATCCACTGGATTCCAGCCGCTGGCAAACAACGGATGCGTCGCCGGCAGCTTGAGCAACTCTCCTTCGGGAATGACTTTCTTCAGTTCGCGCCGGAAACCGAGATCGAAAGGTTTTAGTCCGGCCGCTGCGGTCGCGACGACCATCCCACCCCTTTGCAGATAATGCCGGAACCCGTCGACCTCCTCCCTGGTTAATTGAAAATCGTAATGGCCGGTCATGAAGACGAGCGGGGTGTCGGCCAATTGCGGATCATCCAGCGACACCGTGACCGGCGAATAATCGACTTCTAAGCCGGTGTTCTCTTTGAGTCCCTGAAGCACACTGTTCTGCAGCGCCGGGTTCACGTCCCAACTGCCGCTGTACGACACCATCCCAAACCGGAACACATCACCGGCTGCTGTTCGGCCGTCATAGACCGGGAACTCCTGGGCGAGGAAGCGACCATACTCGGTCGCTCCCAAAATGTAGGCCACGATATTCACTCCGAGACGCAGAGCCGATTCGCCGACGAAATGTTTTCCCTGGGGATGATATGGCTCGCTGCTCCAGGCGGCTCCCATGCCGACGGGAACCAGAATGGCCGCCGCTCGCGTGCCGATATCCAGCGTGTAGATTTCTGGAGGCTGCTGGAATTGGACGCCGTTCACCAGAGTCATCAACTGTTGCACGCGGTATCGCGAGTTGAACAACGGATGGTCCTGCGGCGCGCGCATCAAGCGTTTCTGCGGAAAAACTTTGCGCATCTCGCGGGCCACGGCCTGTGAGAACTCATCCCGCCCACGCGCGGCGTTGAACAGAATGGTGCCCCCTTCGCTCAGGAACTTGCGGAGGTTCTCGACTTCTTTGGGAGTCAACGTGAAGTCGTAATCGCCCGCCATGAAGAGCAACGGGATATCGACCGGATCAAATCCGGGACTGGCGAGCGGCTTCGTGGCGTACTGATAGTTGTTGCCATCGGCCAGTCGCGCATTGACGGTCGACATCAGGTAAGAGCCGTCATTCGGAAAGCTTTTCCACTGCTCGAACTTTTGCACGGTGCCGTCGGAGTGAACGTATTCCAGCGTTTCGCCGTACTCCACTTTGTGCATCACCGTGAGATTCGTAGGTGGCGGTGGCGTGCGCGTCTGCGTTTTTCGTTGACCGGGTCCGGGGTCGGGAATGACGCCGGTATCTTCACCGCTGGCCTCCATCTTCTGCGGAGCCTTCACCGGCGGCGGAGGCGGTGCCTCAGCGGGAGGAAAGTTGACACGCCGCTGAGCAACGGCCGTGGATGACCAACCCAGTAATACGCTGATCATGATCGCCCCACTAACCCGAAGCGTGAGCGAGGGCGAGCGCTTCGCAAGACTTGAGATTGGCGGCTTTGTGGAGCGCCCGCCCTCGCTGACGCTTCGGGTTAGTGTCATGGCAGACTGACCTCGATGGTCGGTTTCTTTTCATTCGGAATGGCACGATACCATCCGACCTCCGGCGTGACTGTCACCGACTTCAAAATTTTCCGCTCCGTGCCCGCGGCTTGTGCCGGTCCAACAATGTTGAGTTGATACGCCGGTGCGGGCTGGAGCTTGGCATCCGCATCGTATTGCCAACTGCGGACGATGAGAGGTTCCAATGACTGCGGCAACGGCGTGAAGCCGTTTTTCAACACCGGTGCCGGCGAGTTGCGAATGTTGGGATCCTGCGCGCCAGCCGGTAGGGACGTGGCCGGTTGCGCGGTCTTCATCTCGACCGCCAATCCCAAAGGAACCTGGCCGCTGACTTGGGCCACCACGAAGTTCAGCATCTGGACGCACGGCAAACGAGGTTTTCCCGCGATGGCTGGGGCAGGCGTGAATCCCGGCGGAAAGAACACATCCTCCGGACGTATCGGAGAATTGATCAACGTCAACGGGCCAGTCGCCATATAGATTTTGTATCCGTTGGGATTGGGCACCATGTCGCGAATCACGAAGTTCGTCATCTGGATCGTCGCGCCGCCGTGATGATACGCCGACTGCGCTCCGCTGATCGTGACATCTTCCAACGTCCCCGCCGCGCTGGTGAGCGTCATGCCATGTGTGCAATCCTTAATGAGCAACTGCTTGACCATGAAGCCGCTGCCGTACCAATACAGGCCCTGAGCGCACTTCTCGATCACGTTGTTGGTCATGATGCACTCAGGCTGGCCGTAGCAGGTGATGCCGCTGGGATAGTTGCCGCGAATCGTGTTGCCTCGGACTTCAATTAGCGGGCAGCCAGAGATGTGGAGGGCCGGGTTCGGCACTGGAAACGGATCGTCTCGCTCGAACAGGTTGTCCGCCACAACGGCGGAATCGCACGAGGTTAGATACAGTCGGCTGGTGCCGCCGAATCGGTTCTTGATCACGTTGATCCGTTCGCCGGGCTTGGCACCGGTGTTGTCGATGCCAGTCGGCTGAGCGTAGATGTTGATGAGTTCCGCTCGTTGAATGTCGAACGTCGACCCGGTCGCGGCTTCCAGGATCGCCGTCGGATCGGGCTGAGGCATTCCCGCCGGGACTTCTTTTTTCGGAGGCCGCGAGGTGATCAACGCATTCTTCCGCGCTTGAAGTAACCCCAGCCGTCCCGACACGACGAGCCCGCCCCCCTTGGCGATCTTGAGCATCCGCTGTTCGGCATCCTCGGCGACGAGTCGGAATTCCTGCTGATCTTTCGCCGACTTCGACGCATCCATGCGGATGTAGCCGTAGCTTTCCACGAGACCAGACGCACAGAACACAATCGGTCCGGCCGCGACTTTGAATTGCAGCACGGCTCGCGGATCGAGCGACAATTGCCGGCAGGTGATCTGCGCGTCGTCGTTGCGATTGAATGTCACTGTGTCATCGCGAGCGATCACCACGTCGTCTTCCGCCGCGGGAACCTTCCCGCCGCGCCACGTTGCCGGGTCAGACCAGTCCCCACCGCCGGATGCGTTGGAATAAATTTCGTCAGCGAAGCCGGTCGCGGTCACATTTAGCACGCACCAGAAAACCGACACCAGCGTGCATCGCCGAATGGTTTCATTTTTTACCCTCGATCTTTTGCCTGCCCATGCCTTTGAATCGAGGCAGGCAAAAAATCGGGGGTAAAAAATCAGACAAATGACATCGTTCATGGCCGTTCTCCTGTCGACGAGCCATCGATGAAGTTGCTCAGCCAGTGCAATTCTTCGTCCGAGACGGCGCGCACTTGAAAGGCGTCGATCTCACACGCTCCGTACATCAGCGCGCTAAACGCGACGCGGCCGTCCAGGGCTTGCGGCGGGGCATCAAGCAAGAAGCCGATCTTTCGCCACGCGCCGTACGTCCGCTCCAGAAAGTAAGTGCCGGTCCCTTTCAGCGGGACGGTGTCGGGCCCTTGGCCGTAGAGGCTCAGATAGACGTGCGAGTTGAATCCGGGGAACGCCGTCAGCAAATCGTCTCGATACCAGCATTCGACCCAGTAATGCCCCGTTGTTGTCAGGTTCGGCAACGGGCGTTCGAGCGTCAGGTATCCGAGATAAACCGGGTGAGCTTCCAGCAGTCCAACGTGCGGCCCCGCGAGTCCCATTCCTCGCACGAATTTGAGGTTGGTCGGCTTGCCGAACCACTGCGATTCTTCCGGCTCGAAACCGCTAACGACATCCACGAACGACGGCGATCTCGGCGAACCACCGTCCGTCGCGGGGACCGCTCGTGCCAGACGTTCTTCGAGCTGCTTCTTGCGGTCGGCCAACTTTTCCTGCTCATAGTATTTGGGAAAGGTTTGTCCCAGTTGAGCGAGCCGTTTCAGCGCTTCGGGAAGCTGACCCATTCGCACCAGACATTCCGCCATGCCATGCAGCGTTCTGTCTCGATAGCCGGCCCACTGCCGTAGTTGGAGCAAGACTTCGTAGTTCCGCAGCGAGGCGTCGTATTTTCCGGCGACGCGATCCGCCTCAGCTCGCAGAAAGCGATACAAGCCTTCGAGCTTCTGATCCGGGTAATTCAGCTCAATCTTGTCGAGCAACAGCCGAGTTTCCCGGATGTCACCCGTCCGCAATTTTTGCTCGGCGACGCGCAGCAGTGCCCCGCGTGTCACGGCTTCGGATTGAGCGGTCGCCAAGAACGCTTCTCCGCCCAACGTGGCCGCCATGCGGTAGAGCTCGCCAGCGGCTTTGATCTGGCCGGCTTCGGCAAACAGGTCGCCGCGGTGGATCGCCACAAGTCGCATGTCGGGATGTTCGAGACGACGATGCTTCTCCAACAGCGCGTCGTAACGCCGCGCCGCGTCTACGGGGTCTTTGAATTGCCGATGCACGATGTCCGTCGCCGTCAGTTGGATTCCCACTTGCAGCGTCGGCAACTTGCCGAACTCTTGATTGGCCTGTTCGAGCACCTTCTCCATCTCGGCCTTGCGGCCGTTGTGCCCCAGAGCCGTGATCAAGGACTTGTACAACTCCGCGCGAAACTGCGGATCGAGTCCCGGTGCCGCCATACGATGCTTCGCCAACTTCTCCAAGAGAGGCCAGCGCTCCGGCGCTTCCGACGACATGAGCAGATCCAAGATTCGGTCCTGCCGCTCGGCCGAAATTTTCGGTACGTCGGCGGTCGCCAACTCCTGAATCACATATCGCATGGAAAACGGACTGATCGAGCCTGGTGCCGCCCAGACATGCACGCGGCGTTGAAACGACGGTAGCGATCCACCGCTGGACAACGTCACCACATAATCTCCGGGAGCAAAGTAAACGTGCCGCACGCTCCGTCCGACCGCTTCCGTGCCGTCTCCGAAATTCCAAGTCAGTTTGGAGTCCTCCGGCAAATCGCCTTGAGCTTCAAAGCGGACGAGATACAGCGTGGAGTCTCCGGACGTCACCAGCGAATCATCGATGCCGTCACCGAACGACGCGCCCGTGTTTGGTCCGGCCACTTCCAACCCGGCGACATGGGCATAATCGGGATGCACGAACATGTCGCGCGGCACATAGGCCCAGACTTTCGCGCCCGGCGGAACCCACAACAACGAACATCCGCCGTAAGTGCCGGGGCTTTCCTTCAGCACATGATACATCTCGACGTGATGCACTCCGGCTTTGAGTTCAATCTCCGCACCGATGGACTTCGTCGGAATCGATCCCGTCAGGCGTTGATTCGATCCCGGCCGGTCGCAGACTTTGAACCCGTCGATGAAGAGAAACGACGCATCCTCGGAGTTCACAAAGAACCGATAGACGCCGTCGGCTTTGATATTCAAAGAACCGCGATACGTCACCGAGTAATCATGCGGATTGGCCGGACGAACGGGATTGCTGTTCTGCACCATTTCCGTGACGAGCCCATTCGCCACGACCGGGTCGCTCTTGGTCAGCCCCTCGCGAACCACCGTCCAACTGGAAATGTCCGTCCCTTTCCAGTCACGAGCCTCCAGGACGATCCCTTCAGGTATCGGTTCGGCGGCTGTCGGCGGCGCGGCGGGATTTCTGGCATGAACCCAGTACCAGACGTCAGCGCCATGACGCGGAAACTGAATGAGCGTGTCTCCGTGAGGAGCGTGAGACAGCACCGCAACCGGCAGGGCTGTTCCATCGGCACAGACGACGGCGATGTCCGATCCATCCGGCTTCAACCAGCCGCCGGTCGGCAATCGGGCGACGATCGACTTCGATGTTGATTGGGCCGGACTCAAACCCATCAGTCGGAGCGTGTACCGCAACTGATAACCATCGAGCCAGGCCGGCTGTTTCTCCGGCAACGGTTCGATGACGTTTTTCTGCGGTTCCGCAGGCGGCGCGGTGGCCTGTCCGAAAATAGGATTCATGGCTCCGCAGAGGATGGCGAGCGCGATCACCAGCAGGCGCAGACCGCCAGTGAGCGGCACGGCGCTAGCCGCCGGTATTCGCCCCGGACCGGCGGCTAGTGCCGTTCCGCTCACAGAGCGATTAGCGAAAAGATCAAACCAAAGATCCATAGTCGGCATCGTGTTCTTACTCCGCGTTTTGCCACGTCCCTGAGCGGTACGGCGCTAGCCGCCGATGTTGACGTTCATTGGTTTCCAAAACACCGATGGCTAGCGCCATCCCGCTCATTTGCCACAGCCCATTCGGTCTTGCGCTTCCAGGATGTACTCAACGACGCGAGCCAGATTGTCCTCATCATCCACGACTTCACAATCGCCGCCGCGCGTCCACACTTTGTCATTCACGATGGCTTCGGGTGCCAGACGAAGGACTCGCGTCGCGTTGGCTTTGAATTGATCTCTTACGACCTCCGCTGCCTTGTCCGCCGTCACCGCCAGATGCACATGGTTGGATCGGGCATTGACTGCGTGCAAAATCCAACCGCGTATTGTGGCATGTTGGTGACAAACGGCTTCGACCTTATCTCGCTGAGTCTCGTTCAACAGGACGGGCTTTTCAGAGAGCCGATTGCGACACCAAGCCTCTAGCAACGGTTGCGGAGGCTGGTTGCCTTGGTAGGTTTTTCGCCATCCTCGGACATCGCCTGGCAGCCAAGTTCCATAAGTCGTCCAGGTGATGAAGTAGGTGATTGAATCCTTCATCGATCAGTTCTCATCAATCTGACCGCCCAGTGAGCGGTACGGCGCTAGCCGCCGGTGAAAACCGCGACCTCAACCCCAATCGACCGGTGGCTAGCGCCATGCCGCTCAGGCAATTCACTGCGGTTCATAGGTGATCCGTAACTTCCAAAGTTTGGCACCATTCCAAAATGGCGAATGCGTGCGGAACCAGCCCATGGCTTCATCCGTTGTGATCTGCCAACCGAAATTGGGGACGGTTCCCGAATGCCACAACTCGACGTCTTCCGTGACGTTGAATGTATGCTCGCCCGATCCTTGAATCGAAGCAGAGGCCGTCGCCTTGACGGCTCGGTCTTGTCCCAACCCCAGAGCACCGGGTGTGTGCCATTCCAGACGATTGGGTCGCGTGATGCGAAATTGGTGTGAGACGCCCGGCCCCCAGCCCTGCAAGATCCGGCGGACCTGCACGCGAACGCCGGTCGCGGGATAAACTTGGGCATACGGCACGACCCATTCCGCTTTGGTGATTCGCTGACCGGGGGGAATTCTCTCGAGCGGATAGCGGATCAGAAACGAAGTCTTGGGAGTCAGGTCGATCTGGTGATTGCCATATTCGCCCGAGGCGTTCACGACCGCCGCCCAACGCAACCGCGGAGCATCTTCCGAGATCGCGGCCATCAGTTCGCAATCGGCGTCGGTCAGCACGATCGTCTTCGCCGAGGCGGTCGATGTTGCCAGGACGAGCAGCAGGAAAAAGTAACCCGAAGCGTGAGCGAGGGCGCGCGCTCCACGCGACGTGGGTTCCGGCAGTAGTCGAGTCCCGTGAAGCGTTCGCCCTCGCTCACGCTTCGGGTTAGTGAATTGACTCACGGCATCTTCTCCACGGGGACATATAACTTTCCAAACTTCGGCGACCAGGCGATGGCTTCGACCGTCGGATTGTTGACCGTCATCTGCACGGCCGAGGGTTTGAATTTCCCTTCAGCATCCAAGTCGATCAGACAAACACGGCCATTCGCTCCGATCGCCAACTGGTTGGTTTTCTCCAGGACCAACGGAGTGCTGTAATACACGAAGTTGTCGTTGGTCATGGTCTGTGGGGTCAGAGTGAGTTGCCCATCGGCGTGCTCCATCCGATTGATGCGTCCGTCGTAAACCAGCGTCGCGATGTAGATCGACGGAACGGTCGGATGAACGGCGACTCGGTAACGATAGGCCACATACGGCTGCAGGTAGAAATAGCAGTAGCGTCCCAAGTGGTCGGACAGTACCCAACTGACCGGGCCGGAATGGCCCGCCAGAAAAATGGCATCGTCGTTGAAGGGGGCATAACAATACGGGGCTGGCGGAGTGGAGAACGAATAGGTGGTCGCTTCCATGTACTTTCGCAGGACGAGCGGCTGGCCGGCGGCTTTCGCCTGCTCGATGGCCGCGAGCTTCGCGGTTCGAGCCGCATTGGCCGCAGCAGGATCAAGCGGTGGAAGGGGCGCGATTGGCTTCACATCTTCCAGCGGCGAATTCGGTGCAGCAAAGGCCGGCAGGCCGTCGGGGTCAAGCACGAACCAGCCGATTGTCGTGACCAGTTTGTTTGTGCGATCCAATTGCTGCATGCTGGGAACGTACAATCGGGACGCGACCCCGTTCAGCGCGATATCGCCGGCCGCCGTTCCACAAAAAAAGTCCGGCCCGCGTGCCGTCGCGAGGATCAACTTGGGCTGCGGTTCGTCCAGGCTGTAGATCAGCAGGTGATCGAACTCGGCGGAGATGATCGAATCGGTCGGCGCGATTTCGGGCAACGGTTCGACATCCTGCCAGACGTAAAGCAGCGGCAGCCGCGGATGGCAACGCAGTGCAAGAACATGATTGGGCCGCGCGCCGAACGTCGCCGGTTTCGGCAGCGTAATCGTCACCGGATCGCCGGGGACGATCTGTCCTTGAGCATCCAAACG
>CAYSHJ010000362.1:0-3326 GCA_964430385.1 uncultured Planctomycetaceae bacterium | reverse complement strand
CGAGCCGATCAACTCTGCGACACCGCCCCCCTCGACACGTTCTGGCTCCAACGACCACAACACGCCACCGGCACCAGAAACTACAACCGACTCACTCAAGTCATCGCCTAACCAAATTCACAAAGTGCGTCGTGCGCCCCCACGGATTGGGGGGTGCGCGACGGGGTTTGCGCGGAGCTGTCGATGGGCTCAAAGTGGCATTGGCGGTCAAGAGGAAGTTTGATTGGCGTTTTCGCATTACTGGTGACTCGCGCGTGGATGCGGGGCTTGTTCCAAGCGATTCGCAAAGCCTTCGTCGCCGACGGACTGAATTGGAACTCGAGCCTCTTCGAACAGTATTTCCGCTTGTGAGCGAGAGTTTTTGCTCGCAGAATGTCGCGCCGTTTCGACACTCGTTACGCGTCGACAGGAGTCTCGCCGTGAAATGGATCGCTAGTTGCCTGATGCTGGTGGGTCTCGTCCGCCTTGGCGGAGTCGACCCAGCCTACGATCCTGCGCCGCACTTGGCTGTGATCGCAAAGACGGGTTCGCAGGGGGAAGGATCGGCGGCGGCGAAAGTGGCTCGCGATGAATTGGCGAAGCATGGGGTTGAGGTCTTGCCGCGGTTGCTCGTGGCGATGGATACCTCGAACGCGGTCGCGGCGAATTGGTATCGCACGGTCTATGAAGAGATCATCGCTCGCGAACTGGCACGGGACGGGACGAACTGGCCGGTCGAGTTCTTCAAGGAATACGTCAGCGATGCGAAGCGCGTCGGCCGACCGAGGCGGTTGGTGTTGGGGCTGCTCGACCAGTTGGAGCCGGCGTTTCGGGAGAGTTGGCTGCCGACTCGGCTGGATGATGCGGAGTTTCAGTACGAAGCGGTCGACCTTGCGTTGTCGGCGGGGGAACGAGCGTTGAAGGTCAAAGATCCCACCGCCGCGAAGGCCGAGTTCCGCAAGGCGTTCGAGCATGCTCGCGACAGCACGCAGGTCACACAGGCGGCGGCAAAGTTGAAGTCGCTTGGTGAGTCGGCGGATGTCATCCAGCATTTGGGATTGGTGACGGAGTGGTGGCTGGTCGGCCCGTTCGACGCGCCGCAGAAGACCGGCTTCGCGAAGGTCTTTGAGCCAGAAGAAAAGCTCGACCTGCAAGCCAAGTATGCAGGGCAGGGGGGCGCGGAGATCAAATGGCAGCGGCACAGTGAGACCGACACGCTCGGGCAGTTGAACCTCATCAACGTGCTCGGCGCGACGCGTGAAGCGGTCGGTTACGCCTATTCGGAGTTCGAGGTTTCGCGTGCGCAGACGGCTCAGCTTCGCTGCGGTGCCGACGACAACTGCACGGTGTGGCTCAACGGCCGCAAGGTGCTGGCTCGCGAGCAATGGCTCAACGGCACCCGCTTCGACCGCTTCATCACGCCGATCGAATTGACGAAAGGCCGCAACACGCTGCTCGTCAAAGTCTGCCAAGGCCCGCTGCACAAAGATCCCGAAGTCCCCAATAACTGGTCGCTGCAACTGCGCCTGTGCGACGAACAGGGGCGCGGAATTGAGTTCAAGCCGATGGGATCAGAGAAATAACCACGAAGCCACCAAGTCACGAAAAACGACGCATTTTCCAAGTGTCTTCGTACCTTTGTGGTTCAGTTTGCCTCTTCGCGACCTTCGCGGCCTTCTGTTTAAAATGCTGAAGGCAGAGTTTGAACAGAAGGCCGCAAAGAGCGCGAAGGGAACCGCAAGAAGAATTGCTGAGGAACCAATGTCACGTTGTCTGATCCGAATCTGCTGCTGCGGTTTGTTGTGGGTTCTATTTCTGTTGCTGTGTGGTCACTGTGATGCCGAGAACTGGCCCGGTTGGCGTGGGCCGGATCGGAATGGAGTGACAACCGACACGGGCGTTCCGACGACGTGGTCGGCGACGGAGAACGTGTTGTGGAAGATGCCCGTGCCGGGAGCGGGCATTTCGAACCCGGTCGTGTGGGGCGATCGCGTATTCGTGACGTCCTCGGAGGGACGCGAGCAGGGCGAACTGCATGTGATCTGTTTTGACCGCGACAGCGGGCGCGAGCGTTGGCATCAACGGCTGTGGGGCACTGCGCCGACGACGTTTTTCTTTCCCAAAAGCGGTCTGGCTAGTCCCTCGCCCGTCACCGATGGTCAACGGTTGTTCGCGTTCTTCGCGACTGGCGACGTGTTTTGTTTCGATCTCGATGGCGGATTGCTGTGGCAGAGGTCGCTCGCGGACGAATACGGTCCGTTCGAGAATCGCTTCGCGGCATCCAGCTCGCCACTGCTATTTGGCGAGACAGTGATTCTGCAATGCGACCACTACGGCGCGTCGTACGTGATTGCGCTCGACCAGCAGACCGGAGCGAATCGCTGGAAGTCGGATCGGCCGGAGGCGTGGCACTCGTGGTCGTCTCCGCAGCTTGTGCCGCTGGCTGAACGCATCGAACTGGTGCTGAGCGGCTCGGAAAAATTGGACGCTTACGACCCGCGCACCGGCAGCCGGTTGTGGACCGTGCGCGGTCTGGCGCGTGAGTGCATTCCCACGCCGGTGATCGGAAATGGACTACTGTATGTGGTCAGCGGACCCAACGGAGCTCATTTCGCGATCAAGCCGGGTGGCCAAGGTGACGTCACCGACTCGCACGTCGTATGGAAAAACGATCGCGGCACGTCGTTCGTCCCGTCAGCCATCGTGGTTGGGAAGCGTTATTACCTGGCCGATGACAAAGGGATCGCTTCGTGCTTTGACGCGCCATCGGGTACGTTGCTGTGGCGGAAACGCTTTGGCGGGAAGTTCACCGCCTCGCCGGTCGCGGCGGACGGAAAGCTCTTTTTCGTGAACGAAGCCGGCAGCACGCTGGTGCTCGACGCCACACAACAGGACTATGTGGAATTGGCTCGGAACGACATCGGCGAAGACGTGTACGCTTCTCCCGCCATTTCACAAGGCCGATTCTTTCTGAGAACCGTGAAGCAGTTGGTCTGTCTCGGAACGAAGTGAATGGAACGAATGGCGCGTGCTGGTGGTCGGCGACAAAGTGACCTTCTGGTGCAACGACCAACTCGCCTGGGAAGCCACGGGACTGCAATCGAAAGAGGGATACATTGGCCTGCAAGCGGAAGGTGCCGCGCTGGAGTTTCGCCAGCTCCGCATTCGTGAAGTGAAATAATCCGTTCCGTCGACTCGGCTGTTTCTGGGCCTGGTTCAAATCGCGAGATTTTCAGGTAGCAGGCGCGCAGCGGTAGCGTAGTCGTTGCGGGGCGAGAGCTGCCAACGGTTAGGCGGCGTGGCTGGGCGGGTTGGTGAGTTGGTCCAGCCAGTGGGGTTGGGTTTGG
>CAYSHJ010000361.1:0-1549 GCA_964430385.1 uncultured Planctomycetaceae bacterium | reverse complement strand
TTGTTTCGTCGACGATCTGCAGATCGCGTCCCATGGCATGTTTGTGCAGCCATGCGACGATCTTATCGCGATTGGAGGCGTTGCAAATAATCCCCCAATGGGTCGCAAAGCGCGAGACGATCACGTCGTCGAGGATGCCGCCGTCCTCACGGCAAATGTGGGAGTAAAACGATCGGCCTACTTCCGCGCCGGATAGATTGCGGGTGCAGATGCGGTTGAGGTATGTTTCGGCGTCGCCTCCGATGATCCTCAGCCGGCCCATGTGCGAAACGTCGAATACACTGCACGCCGTTCGGGTGTGGTTGTGCTCCTCGACGATGCCCGCGAATTGCACGGGCATCTCCCAGCCCGCAAACTCCACCATCCGGGCGCCCATGGCCACATGGATGTCGTGGAGCGGCGTTTTCATTAACGTGTTTGTCATGTTCAGTTCGTTTACGTTCGGGGTACGTTAGAAGTGACCTCGAAACGTGTCAACGCGCATGTTGCCCACACGGTGTACGGATCGCGACTGCGTTGCCGGGCGATGGAACGTGCGTTACGCTCACGGCGAGGTGTTTGCCGATGGCCAATGTGGAATTAGTCCGAGCGTTTGAGCGGATCGCCGATTTGCTGGAGATCGACGGGGCGGACGGATTTCGCATCAATTCGTACCGCCGCGCGGCCCGGACGTTGAAGGACGCCGGTGAGGACGCGGCGGTGTTGGCCAAGGAGGGGCGGCTCCAGGAATTGCCCGGCATCGGCAAGGGCACGGCGCAAAAGATTCAGCAGTTCCTCGAATCGGGACATATCGACGTGCTCGACGAGTTGGAGGCGAAGTTCCCTCCGGGGTTGCCGGCGTTGTTGGATATCCCCGGAATGGGACCGAAGAAAGTTGCCCTCGTTCATGCCGAGCTTGGGGTGAAGAATCTCGACGATCTCAAGAAAGTAATCGCCTCAGGCGCGATGGAGAAGCTACCGGGGTTGGGTGCGACCAGCGTCAAAAAGATCGCCGAGGGAATCGCCTTCTTGGAGCGCAGCGGGGGGCGGACTCCGTTGGGGATTGCGTTGCCCATCGCGGAGGTCTTTCTCGACCGGGTTCGAGCTTTACCCGGCGTTAAGCAGGCGGAACTGGCTGGCTCGTTGCGTCGGGGCGTCGAGACCATCGGTGACATCGACATCGTATGCGACGCCGCCGAAGGGGAAAAAGTCATCAAACAGTTCGTCGCATTCGAGGGAGTGAAGCGTGTCCTCGCCGCCGGAGCGACCAAAGGCTCGGTGACGGTTGAAATCGACGCGGGGAAAGAATTGCAGATCGACCTTCGTGTGGTGGAGTCCGATTCCTACGGGGCGGCGCTGCAGTATTTCACGGGATCGAAGGAACACAACGTCCGGCTTCGCGAGCGGGCGATCACCAAAAAATGGCGGCTGAACGAGTACGGTTTATTCGACGGTGAGCGCTCCATCGCCGGAAAACGAGAGGCCGACATCTACAAGAAACTTGGCCTGCCGTGTCTTCCGCCGGAGCTGCGCGAGGACCGTGGAGAGCTTGACCTCACGGAGCTGCCGG
>CAYSHJ010000360.1:0-5763 GCA_964430385.1 uncultured Planctomycetaceae bacterium | reverse complement strand
TAACTGGCCTTGATTGCTCGCACATCATGGATTCGCCGCCAAGGAAGCACAGACCAATTCTTTGCCGCTGCGAGCGAAGATGTGACGGTTGGCATAAGCCGGAGGAGCCCAGACGACTTTCCTGCCTCCGAATGGCATCGTCGGTTCGATCACGGCGGCGCGGCTGAGCTCTTTGTAACCCTCGGCAGTGAGTTGGGCGCGAATCAATTCCCCCTTGTTCGTGTAGAGCAGAACCGAATCGCCGTTCGGAGTCAGATGGATGCTGGCCCCGTTTCTCAGATCGGTTGCCTTGTCGGTTTCCCAAACCTGCTCGCCAGTGTTGGCCTCGACGCAGACCAATTCGCCCGTCGATTTGGCGGAGAAGAGATGGTCGCCTCGGAACAGCGCGGTTGACGTATGGCTGTAGATTCTGCGCGCGGGAGCTTTCGATGCCGGCCAGAGCACCGTCGCACCGGGCTTGTCGGAGTTCAGTTGGAACATCAACCCGCCGATCAGCAACCGGTCCTTGTAAAAGACCGGAGTGGAGACCGCATAATCGCTGCCGGTCAGGAGCCGCTGCCGCCAGTAGGTCGTGCCCGCCGCCGGGTCCAAGGAAGTCACCGACTCTTGCGTCCAAACAATGAGCTGTTTTTTTCCGCCGGAGGTCATCACGATCGGCGAACTGAAGGTCAGCCTTTCATCGAGCGACCTCCAAACTTCTTGGCCGGTGTCCTTGTGCAAAGCGAGGACGCTCGCGCCGGCTTTCACGCCGATGAACAGAATCAGCAGGTCGCCTTCAATCAACGGCGACGGCATCCCCGGAGAAAACGCGACCTCGTAATCCTTCACCAAGTCCCGCTTCCACAGCACCTCGCCGTTGCGAACATCCATGCAGAAGAGATTGTTGAGTCTTCCCAAACAATAAATCTTTCCGTTCTGGATGATCGGCGTCGCGACTGGACCAATCTCCTGTGTCGGCTCGAAGGCCCAGTCCTCGTAGGCGACTTCATAGATGTGAGTCCAATTCACCTTGCCGGTCACTTCGTCCCAACAGTGGATTTGTTCCTTGCCTGGATAGTCCGATAAGTCGGAATCGTGCAGGAAGACCCGGCCCTGAGCCACCACTGGACTGGAAAATCCCCATCCGACCGGAGCACGCCAGCGGACCTTCAAACCTTCGGCCGGAAACGATTCCAGCAGTCCGGTCTCATGACATACACCCTCGCGGTTCATCCCGCGCCATTGTGGCCAATCATCCGCCCGCAGTGTGGCTGACAGCAACAACGGCAGGGTGAGCACGACAGCCAAGAGCGACTTGGGGGAGCAGCGCATTGGTGATCACTTTCTATCCCGAACCTTCTATGGCTCCGTAGCCAATCTCGCCAGAGATTGGGCGCGCGTCACGACATGCCCCCAATCTCTGGCGAGATTGGCTACGACCCACTGCCGACAATTCGCCGGGAGCCATTGATGATAACGTGACGGATTACTTCACCAATGTTTGAGACTTGAGCGTCTGGTCCAAGAACTCATACGCGCGCCGACGGGACTCGCCCGGAAACGAATGCTTGGCTTCCGGATAATGGCCGATGAGTCGGTCGGCGTGGCCGTGCAGGGAATAGACCGTTCGCGCGGCTGCGAGCACTTCTCTAACACCGACGACGTCGAAGTCGTCATCTTGCGTGGAGGCGGAAACGAAGACCGGACGTGGGGATAACGACGCGATCAATTCGTGGAAGTCGAACGGCAACCGCTGGGAATCGTTTTTGAATTCATTGGCGATCAGCGGCATGTAGCGCGGGCCGGTCCAACTGGGCACGTCGTCTTTCTGCATGCTGCTGAAGCCGCAACTGGACACGATCGCTTTCAGTCGCGGCTCGAACACGGCGGTGAAGATCGCGTTGTGCCCGCCCAACGAATGGCCGATGCAGGCGATGCGGTCGGCGTCCACTTCGGGCAGCGTTTCCAGCAAGTCGATCGCGCGGATGTTGTCCCAGACCGCCTTCATCGTGCCGCTGACATAGCCGTGCTGTGGATCGAAGTCGTAAGCGTGCTCGCCGAAGCTGGGATAGTCGGGAGCCAGCGTGACAAAACCGCGTTCGGCGAGTTCCAGTGCGTACTTCAAATTCGGATCGCCGCGAACGCCGGCCGGCTCGTCCTTGCCGGCGTTCGTCGTTTGTTGCAGACACAGCACGGCAGGTAAGCGGCGAGTCTCTGGGTTGGCCGCCACAAGGGCGGCGGCTACTGGTAGGAATAAGTACGCCGGAACACGGTCGTCGGGATCGGATTGATATGTCAGCTTACGTCGCCGCAGTGAGCCGACCCGCACTTCCTCGACGACTTTCACGTCGAGCGGCACTCGACGCAGCGGGCTGGGAAGCGGTCCGGTCACGCGCTGGAAGTTGGCGAGAATGTGTTCGCGTCGCGGCTCCCAATCCACCGCCGTCTTGATCGGTTTTCGCTTGCCGTCGCGGTCGAGTACGAACGACAGGTCTTGATGATTGGGATACTCCGGCGGTGGCTCATTCGCGACGAAGCGGCCGACGGGAAAGCCATTCGAGTAGTCGATCTCGAACGCGCCATTTGAGGTTCGATACCGAATGCGCTCGCCCCGTTCAAAGTCGCTCGGTCCGCGCCGCTTGACCGCACTCGGCTTGTCTTGGGGTGACAGCCAGTGACCTGCGACTTGCAACACGATTTCGGTGCGATTGCCGAGTGCGTGGCCCGTCGTCGAGAAGACTTGGCCGTCAACACGGTCTTTCGTGATGAATTGCGGCTCGGCATCAAGTCCCGCCCGCCGCATCCAGCCGACCATTTCGACGGCATCGGGATAGGGGCAAGTCGTGTCATCCACGCCATGCACCGTCACGATTCGCGTTGCCGAGTCGAGTGCCTTCATCGTCGCGAGATGGTCCGGGTTGCCGATGAACCGCAGCTCCTGATGATCGAGCGACAGAAAATTCGGACTCGCTGGATCGCGGCTGAAGCGAGCATTCAAGTCACTCCCGCCCGGCAGGTTGAACGCGATGTCGTCCGACAGCTTCTTCATGCCGCACAGGTCGATCACGCCAGCGAACGTGCGCGGCGCGAGCTTGTGGCACATCAGCGTCACGTTGCCACCACCGGAACCACCGGTGGCGAAGACTCGGCCGTTCGCGAATTTGATCTCACGCGACTTCAAACCGTGATCGAGCCACCACAACGCTCGCAGCGCGTCGAGGGACTGCAGATAACCGAAGTCATACGGCTCCGGCCCTTCGATCGAATCTTTCGGGCCGCTCTGTAGATAGTTCACACACAGCGCGACAAGATTGAGCTTCTCGGCCAGCACCGTCGGACTGGCCGTGCCGACACAGTCGACGCCGCCCCAATTGTGCAACGTCAGCATCAACCCAGTCCGCTCGTTGACGTTCGCCAGCTTCGCTCCCGGATAATGCACGAGCACCCGCACGCGCCGCGGTCCCGGCCGCAACGGCCACTCCTGCGCCGGAATCTCGACCGCTGCATTTTCGTCCGGAAGTGTCGGCCAATCTTCGCTCGGCGCAAGCGTGTTCCACAACAGCAACAGGCAAACGGCGCAGTTGATTCGCAGGGACATGATGTACTACCAGAGGAAATGATGGTCGGATTGTGGACTCGTTCATTCAATATTGGTCATCCTAGTCAATCACCGGGCGTGAATCATAAGGCGGCGAAGCCGCAGTGTAGCCAGCTCTCGCCGAGTGCCGATTTCCACTCGCGGCGAGAGTGGGCGACACTCTCCGCTAAATTCCGCGCAGAAATACAACGACTTCGGCGTTTACCGCGTAGCGTCGTTTTGTCGGCTTCAGCCGAATGGCATTTGGTCGGTGCGCGCGCGCGCCACGCCCGACGCGATCGTTGGAATTGAGAAAATGGATTTGGGAGTTGGCGATAGGACGAAAGGGAAAGTGGCTCCAAATTCTGGAGCGGAGGGAGGAAAAAGGTGGGGATGCCTCGACGTGATGAGGCAGGGTCTCGAAGAAACCACACGCATCAAAGGAGGTCATCCCCATGTCTAAGAGAGCGTATCGAGCGGTGTTGGTCAAGCACGTGGAAGTGGCAGACGTGCTGTCGCGGTTGAGCGAGGGGAAGTTGTGGGCCGGAGTGGATGTCGGGAAGTCGGAAGCGATCGTGGTGATCCGTGACTCGGCGGGCGCGTTCGAGCGGCCGTGGAAGGTGAAGTTGCCGGGTGAGATTCGGGAGTTGGTGTCGCGGTTGCAGTCGCTGCGGTCTCGGCACGAGATCACGGTGGCGATGGAATCGACCGGGACGTATGGGGAGGCGTTGCGTCAGGCGCTGACCGACGCGGAGTTGGCGGTCGAGCGTGTGCGGAGTCAAGCGACCAGCGACGACGCGGAGATTTTCGACGGCGTTCCCAGTCAGCACGACGGCAAGGATGCCGCGATGTTGGCGGAGCTGGGAGCGATCGGGAAGTCGGTGGCTTGGCCATCGCGGGCCGTGTCGGAGGAGACCGCGCGGATGAAGGCTCAGGTGCAGTGGCTGACGGCTCAGCAAGAGATTTGGCAAACGTGGCTGGGCCGTCTGGAGGCGTTGGTGTCGAAGTTTTGGCCGGAGGCGACGGGGGTGTTGTCGTTGCAGTCGGCGACGTTGTTGCGAGTGCTGAAGGAGTACGGTGGACCGCGCGGCTTGGCGGCGGACGATCAAGCGGCGAAGAAGCTGGCCTCCTGGGGCCGTCGCCTGATGACGTCGGAGAAGATCGTGGCGTTGCTGGCCAGTACACGCACGACGCTGGGCGTGCGGATGACGGCGGCCGAAGAGGAGTTCGTGAAACAGTGTGCTCAGGCGGCGTGGAGTGCGGGACAAGAAGTGCAGAAAGCTCAGAAGCAACTGGAGACGCTGTCGCGCGGCCACGCGGTGATCGAGCGGATGGCGGAGCCCGTGGGTCGCAACACGGCATGCGTGTTGTTCGTGATGCTGGGTGATCCGCACGAATACCACTGCGGCGCGGCCTACCGCAAAGCGATGGGCCTGAACCTCAAGGAACGCAGCAGTGGAAAGCATCAAGGCCAACTGAAGATCACCAAGCGCGGGCCGTCGGTGGTCCGTCGCTGGCTGTTCTTCTCGGCGCTGCGGCTGGTGCAACGCGGGCCGATCCGTAGTTGGTTCGAGGCCAAGAAGAAGAAGGACAAAGACCGCGGCCTGGGAGGCGTCGTGGCCGTGATGCGCAAACTCGCGCTGGCGGTGCATGCGACCGTGACCAATGACGAACTCTTTCAACTCGCCTGGGTTCTCCCTGGAAAGCCGATCCGCAAACCGCCGATCAAGAGCGCAGAGCCGATCAAGAGCGCAGAGCCGATCAAGAACGAGCAGCCGATCAAGAACGATGAGGTGCTCAAGAGCAAGAAGCCCATCAAGAGCAAGAAGCTGTTCGGCCAAAGCCCGAAGGATTTCGAAAGGCATGGCTCCGATGTCCAATGGTGCGAAAAACAACAACGGCCCGCTAAAGGGCTAGAAACCGGTCTTTTTTCGTGATGGGGCGATGGGTTAGGTTGCTCTTTTGCAGGGCAGCAAGGAGCATGAGCATGGCACACTCTTGGCCGGCGGAGACGGCCTTCAGGCGGTTGACATTGGATGTCGAGGAACGCAGTTGCCCGCATTGCCGTCAGACGATGCATGTGTGTACGCATCGCGATCGGCGACTATTTACTTTGGAAGGGCCGCTGCAGTTGAAACTGCGGTTGTTCCATTGCCCGCTCTCAGGCTGCCAGGGCCACACCAAGACGTTCAGTTCCGCGGCGGAAT
>CAYSHJ010000359.1:0-22004 GCA_964430385.1 uncultured Planctomycetaceae bacterium | reverse complement strand
GTCAGGTATTCTTCGGCGCTGTCGAGTCGCGACAGTCGAAGTTGCACGGCCAGAAGATCCAACAATCCCGAACGGACGATCGCCGGATCGGGGTCGAAAATGAATTGTTTCGGCGGACCGACATCGGCCGACGCGGAGAGCGGATCACCCGCGATCGTCTCGCCCGAGGGTAGGGACGTCGCGCGAAAGGACTCGCGTCCGGCGAGTTCGCCGAACCAGACGGTCGCTTCCTTGCACTCACCGCGCAGACTGATCAACTCGATCTCGGTTCCGGGGAACTTGCCGCCAAAATTACTGGCGGGGCTGAGCTTGATCGCGCCGCCACGAAACTCCTGCGTGAGTTGCCGCAACAGATCCAGCCCCGGCGAACAATCTTCGATGCGCAGCACTCGTTGCCGTCCACCGGGACGTCGATCGGGATCGATGTGCAACAAGCCATCGCGATCGCGCGCGGTACTGACGTCACAACACAACGTCTGGACTCGTTCGCGAACACCGTACACCTCGGCATTCCATTCAGCACGCAGACACATGGCCGGATCGAGGTCGACGCCGCGCACTTCACAACGCTCTGCCAGCGCCAGTGTGTCGCCGCCGATTCCACAGCAGAAGTCCCACACCGGCCCCTCGAAGCGTCGCGTCTTGTGTCGCGCGATCGGTTCCGCCGTGGCCTGTTCGAGGCCGGAGGATGTGAACCACATTTGTTCCGCTCGCGTGAATTTCTTCCGAGCCTTCTGGCGCAGATCGCGAAGCGTCAACGCGGCTCGAACGAGCGGTTCGGAAAACTCCCGCCGCAGTCGCCGCTGCAGATGAAATTCCGTTTCACCGGGCCTGACGTCCACAAGTGCCGCGAAGATTTGGGGCGTACGTCTCAGTTCCGGCAGCAATTGCAGTTCGTCCGCGGACATTATGATCACGCCGTCGTTCAGTCGTCAGTTCGGTCCGCTCATGATCGCCAGCAAATCACTGCGCGCGTCAGTCCAAAGTTGCTTGGTCGTCGTTTCCAGTTGCTGGAGTTTCAGGAAGTCGCCGTCGGCAAGTGCTGTGAGGTCCGTCGTTAAAAAGGCCCACGTGGAGACCTCTCCACCGGTCGTCGGATTTCGACCGTTGAATCTCACCGACCGCATCTGCCTGTGAGCTCGTTCCGCCTGTGCCAAAAGCACGGGTCGCAGGTCTAAGTGCCGGTTGCTCACGTGGACGGCGATGACTCCTGCCGGCTTGAGATGCTTGTGGTAAGTGTCGAAGGCCTCCGACGTCAACAAATGGACCGGCACGCCGTCTCCGGAAAATGCGTCGAGCACCAGCACGTCGTATTCCTGTGGAGATTCCTGTTCGAGCTGCAATCTTGCGTCACCGAGCACGACGTCAACCTGCGCGGAACAATCGGACAGATACGTGAAGTACCGATTGGCGAGCCGTACGACCTCGGGATTGATCTCATAAAATCGGAAGTGGTCGCTCGCGCGACCATACACGGCCAAAGTGCCGGCTCCCAGCCCGACGAATCCGATCTTGCGCGACTTTTCGGGACGATAGGTCCGCAACAGCACGCCGACGCCGGACGACTCCGCGTAATACGTGGTCGCGGTCTTACGTTTCCCGAGACCAGTGAACTGCTGACCGTGCAGGACGCCGCCGTGTTTCATCAACACCGAAGTGTCTCCCGCGGAGTTGGTTCGAGCTTCGATCTTCAGCACACCAAAGAAGTTTCGAGTGGCATCGATCGTGTCACCGGACGCTTGTCGAGCGTGCATCCACAAACTAATTCCGAAAGAACCAACGCAAGCGACCAGCCCGGCCCACGCCCAGTGAGTGCGACCGTGAAACAATAACGACGCCGGATCGCGAAAGAATACGAACAACGGCAGCACGCACGCGGCGATGATGCCGAGATGCCACTCGTAAAAACCCGGAAACACATGCGTCGCGAGAATCCCCACAAATAGTCCACCAGCGGCTCCGCCGGCGGAGATGCACAAGTAGAACGACGTCAGAAAACGCGGATGCGGTTTCAGCCGCACCAGTTCTCCGTGGCAGACCATGCAGCCGCAAAACAGCATCGAAAAGTACGCGATCAATTGCCCCAGCAGCGGAGCTTTCGCCGCTTGATACATCATCCACACACTCGCCGCCGTCGACAGCAGCAAGCCGCCAAAAAAGAATGTCCGCGAATACCAGCGAGTACTGTCGAAGGTCAGGATGAACGACAGCAAGTACAGTGTCAGCGGCAGAACCCACAGGAATGGAATCACGGCGACTTCTTGACAGACTTGATTGGTCGTCGCCAACAGTAGCACGCAGGCTGTCATGGCCAATCCCATCCAGAGCAACCAGTCAGCGGCAACCGGCTTGACGACTTCAGCAACCGTTTCCGTTGCGGCTCGCTCTGCGGATGTGGAAGCGGCTTCCGAGAGTGCGTTGGCTAGAGCGCACAGCGCGCAGCAAACGGCGAACGCCACGAAACCCCACGACCACAGTTGTCCTTGTCGAGCAATCTCGAAAGCCGGCTCGAACGCGAACGGATACGACAGCAGCGCCAGCAACGAACCGGCATTCGACAACGCATAGAGTCGATACGGCGACATCCCCGGGCTGATCCGAGCGAACCACGCTTGCAGCAACGGCCCGGTCGTCGACAGCAAAAAATAGGGCAAGCCAACGCAGACGGTCAGCAGCGACAGAATCCGCGAGGTCGGATCATCAGTCGCGCTCGGCTTCCAACTGGCGGCCGGAGTGATCGGGCCTAAGAAGACCGCGGCCGCCAGCAGCAGCACGTGCAGACTGGCCTGGATCTCGCGCGGCAGATCACGCGTCGTGATGTGGGCGTAGACATAGCCAGCGAACAACACCATCTGAAAAAACAACATGCAGACGGTCCACACAGCCGGGCTGCCACCGAACCACGGCAGGATCGCCTTGCTCAGCAGAGGCTGTATTTGGAACAACAGAAACGCGCTCAAAAACGTCGTGAGCGCAAAAAACGCCGGCATCCAGCGAGCTCGCACCATCAGCATCCCTTCTGAAAACGAGACAACCGCCAGGAGAACGCTGTTCCGAAAGAATTGGTCACTATACCTCGCACGGCCGCGACTGACACATTTGGAGGACGCTTCACACTAACCCGAAGCGTAAGCGAGGGCAGAGGTAACAGGCCCTCGCTAACGCTTCGGGTTAGTGCCAGACTCGACCGTGCGAGGCAAATTCTGAGCGAAGACGCAAGACCGAACACGCTGCGAGCGAATCTTTGCTTAACTAATCGTGGCGATGCAAGTCATTTGTCTTCCCTCAACGCTTTCGAATTGTTCTATTCGAGCGGCTGAGCGAAACCTGCAAGGCCCACACGACGGAACACAGCCATGCCGCCGGTTGCGTACTCTGACGTTCTCGCCGCGCTGCCGCGCGTGCAGGCCGTGCTGTCGCCGACGTTGTTGCGCGAGTGGCCTGGGCTGACCGAGTTGTTGGGTTTTCCATTCTTTGTGAAGCACGAGAACCATCAGCCGGTCGGAGCGTTCAAAGTGCGTGGCGGCGTCAATCTGGTCAGCACGCTTTCGGAAGCGGAGCGTGAAGCCGGGCTTCTGGGCGTGTCTACCGGCAATCATGGGCAGTCGCTGGCGTTCGCGGCGAAGCGATTCGGCGTGGCCTGCACGATCGTCGTGCCGCGCGGGAACAACCCTGGCAAGAATCGAGCGATCCGACATCTCGGAGCGGAACTGATCGAACACGGACACGACTTTGATGAAGCTCGCGAGTACGTCGAGCAACTCGTGCGAGAGCGAGGCGGTCGGTACGTCCATTCGGCCAACGAACCGCAACTGATCGCGGGCGTGGGCACGCTGGCGTGGGAAATCTTCGAATGCCTGCCTGATCCGGATGTGATCCTTGTGCCGATCGGTTTGGGCAGCGGTGTGTGCGGGACATGCTTGGTCGCGAAGGAGCGTCGACCTCAAACACAAGTCATCGGCGTGCAGGCAGAGAATGCTTCGGCCGTCGCTCGTTCGTGGCGGACCGGTCAATGGATCACCAGCGACCGAGCCGACACGTGGGCCGAAGGACTCGCCACGCGCATTCCCGCCGTGATGACGCTCGACATCATGCGGCGATTGATGGACGACGTCATCCTCGTCAACGAGGACGAACTGCGGTGGGGCGTGTTTCAACTTCTGCAACACACACACAACCTGGCCGAGGGTGCCGGTGCCGCGACACTCGCGGCCGCGTATCAGCAGCGGGAGCAATTTCGTGGCAAGAAAGTCGTGGGCGTTCTTTCTGGTGGGAACCTCGACGTGTCAGAATTGCCACGCATCTTGGCTCGTGGCGAGCGCGCGGTTTGAAGGGCGGCCAACGACGAAATCAACCGCTCTGTTGGTCGCCACATTTTCCGGAGCGCGTGACGAGCGGAGCCGGAGTGACTCTAATTGGCTCGCAAACCTGGCTGAATCTCGGCCGACGGCGGAACGGTTCAGAAACATGACGACTGGCGCGCGTTCAGCTATCGAGCCGACTCAATCGGTTCTCGTCACCTCTCGAAAGGACACGCATGTCTTCCGAAATTCTGACCGAAACTCTGACGCTGCTGTTGGCTGGCGGAGTGGGTTCGCGGTTGCATCCGCTCACGGCGGATCGAGCCAAGCCGGCGGTGCCGTTTGGGGGACGGTATCGCATCATCGACTTCACGCTCACGAACTGCCTGCACTCCGGCCTGCGTCGAGTGCTCGTGCTGACGCAGTACAAATCGCATTCGTTGCAGAAGCATCTGCGCGACGGTTGGAGCATCTTCAACCCCGAATGCGGCGAGTTCATCACGCCCGTGCCGCCGCAGATGCGGACGGGGAACACGTGGTACACCGGCACCGGCGACGCGATTTATCAAAATCTGTATTTGGTCGAACGCAGCGGCGCGAAGCATATCCTGATCTTGTCGGGCGATCACATTTACCGCATGGACTACGCGGCGTTGCTCGATTTCCATCAAGAGATCGGGGCCGAGCTAACGATCTCGTGCATGAAGGTGCCGATTGCCGAAGCGCAGGCGTTTGGCGTGATGTCGATTGACGAGCAGTCGCGCATCAAACGCTTCCATGAAAAGCCCGCGAACCCGGAAGCCATGCCGGGCGAGCCGGACATGGCTCTCGCGTCGATGGGCATCTACGTCTTCGATCAAGAACTGCTGTGCGATATTCTGCGCGCCGACCATGAACGAAAAGATTCAATTCACGATTTCGGTCGGGACATTATCCCCTCGATGATTGGCACGCATCGCGTGTACGCCTACGAATTCGGCGGCCCGCGCGGTCGCGTGTCGCAAGACCGGTACTGGCGCGACGTCGGTACGATCGACGCCTATTACGAGGCGAACATGGACCTCTTGGAGCCGATCCCGCCCGTTGACCTCTATCAAAGCAACTGGCCGATCCGTACGTATCAAGCTCAACAGCCGCCGGCTCGTGTGGTGCTGGGCAAGTCCGGGCGTAATGGCGAGATTTCCAATTCGTTACTCGCCGGCGGCGCAGTCATCGCCGGCGGCATCGTGCGGCACTCGATCTTGTCCCAGAGCGTCCGCGTCGAAGACAACGCCGTCGTCGAGAATTCGATCCTGTTCGACGACGTTGCCGTGGGCGAAGGAGCTCACCTGCGTCGCTGTATTGTTGACAAATCCGTTCGCATCCCACCCGGTGAGCGTCTCGGCTTCGACTTGGAAAGCGACCGCGCTCGCTTCACGGTCTCCGAAAACGGCGTCGTCGTCATTCCGCGTATGTATCGTTTCGAAAACGCTCTTGGCCCTAGTTAGCCGACCAAGCGGAGGGCCAATTCTTCGGCCTTCACGGAGACAATCGCGATGCCCAGCGTGTCGGCGAGTTCGACGACTTCGGGTTGGTCAAGCAGGATCGTCATTCCGGTCTCGATCGCGAGCACTCGGCCGCCGGATTCCTGCATCGTCTGAATAGTCTGCAAGCCGATCGTCGGCACATCGAAGCGCATGTCTTGCCGCGGCTTGGCGACCTTGACGACGGTGAAGCCGCCGCGCTTACAGAGTTCGCCCGCGCGGCGGATGCAGCGGTCGGTGCCTTCGATCGCCTCGACAGCGATGACCGCCAGGTCGCAGACGACGACCGACTGGCCAATGTCCAGCCGACCCATTTCCTTGGCCATTTCCCAGCCGAAACGAATGTCGTTCCATTGGGCCGGGGACGGTTTGCGGCGAGTGAGAAATCCGTGTTTCACGAGCAACTCCGGACAGAATTTCAGGGCCGATTCAAAACGAATATTGTCCCGCTCGAACTCTTTGATGACCGCCAGCAGCAGTTTGTCATCCTGTTTGTTCCCGATGTAATTAAACGCCATGCGCATCGTCCGCAGGTCGGGCATCAGCTTCAACCAATGCCACCGTTGAAACAAAGCAATCTTCTCGACTTTGCCGGCCATCACGACTTTGTCGATCTGACGCCGCTGAAACAGCCGGATGGCACGGCCAATTTTGGCGAGCCGTGTCGTGTCGAACCCGTCGCACAGTTCGATCAACTCTTCCGACGCCAGCCCTTCGATACCGACACAGTAGACCGAATGCCCTTCGTTCCGAGCGGCCTTGGCGAACTCAATCGGAAATCGGCCCGCACCCGCCAGCAATCCGATCCGCTGACCGGAGGCTGTGCCCATCAGTCGCAGCCTCGGCATTGCAGAAGTTGTCGATCGGTCGAGCGACATGAGAAACCTTGTGGAAGTTCACACGACGAAATTGAGCTAGACGGCGTTGCTGATTTCCGCCAATTGCTCGTGCAGGGCTGTCAGTTGTTGGGTCAAATCAGCCACTTGTCGTTCGAGCCGTTTGATGTGTTGACGCATCTCAGGCGCCTTTTGGACGGCCATCACGATCCTGAATTGCTCGTCGATCGGCCCGGCGGGTGTGCCAATATGCGTTTGCCCCTCGGGAACGTCCTTGTGGACGCCGGCTTTGGCTCCCAGCGTGCAGCCCGTTCCGAGATGCACGTGGTCTGCGATCCCGACTTGCCCCGCGCAGCGGACATAGTCGCCGGTCGTCACTGAGCCAGCCAAGCCGACTTGCGAGACAAACGCGTTGTGCTTTCCCACCTCGCAATTGTGCGCGATCATCACGAGGTTATCGAGCTTCGTCCCTTCGCCGACGATCGTCGGGCCGATCATGCCACGATCGACCGTCGCGCACGCGCCGATCTCGACGTCGTCGCCGATCTGCACTGTGCCCAACTGCGGAATCTTGACGAATCGGCCTTGCTCGAAACGATAACCGAACCCATCCGCGCCGAGCACCGCGTTGGCGTGAATGATCACTCGGCTGCCGACCGTGATGTCCGGATACAGCACGGCGTGCGGATGAATCGTGGTTTGATCGCCGATGTGACAGCCGGCTCCGATGACGACGCCGGGATGAATGTCGCAACCAGCTCCGATCACGACGTCTGCGCCAATCACCACGCCAGGGTGAATGTTCGTGTCCGGACCAATCGTGGCGGATGGGTCCACGTGAGCCTGGGACGAAATGCCGATCCGTGTTCGGCTTCGCATCGGCCGAAAGAGCAAGATCGTTTCGATGAACGCCACTTGTGGGTCCGCGACGACGATGAACGTGACGCTACGGAGCGCGGTCAACTGGCGAGCCGTGGGCAATCTCTCGGCATCCACCAGCACTGTGCCTGCCTGGCACTGACCGAGCTTCCGCAAATTGAGATCGTCCGCGACAAACGTGATGTCGTCGGAACTCGCCTTGAGCAATGCTTTCGCGTCGGCGATCTCTCGTTCGCGATCGCCGATCACTTCTCCCCCAAGCCGCCCGGCCAGTTGGTCCACGGTGATCATCATGCGGCATCCTTTCCGAATGACTTTGTGACGGTGAATGAGAAGTTCCGTCGGTGGCTGAAGTTCCTCTGCCTCAGTAAGCTCGGCTCCGCCGACTCCTGTGACCGGCGGGTTTTAGCCCGAACTTTTCCGATAAGGCAAGACCGGTCCGCGTTGCGGAAATCCAAAACTCGAAATCCGAAACTCGAAAGGACTTCCCGACCCGAAGCGCTGGCGTGGAATGGCTGTTCGGATTTCGGGCTTCGGATTTCGAGTTTTGAGAGCTCGCCCATGCCGCTCTTCGATTCTGACTTCCTCAAAAAACTTGAATATCTGTCGCTGGTCTCGAAGCGGCTGTTCCGCGGATCGCTGCTGGCTCAGCGGCGGACGAAGCAACTGGGAAGCGGTATCGAGTTCGCCGATCACCGCGAATACTCGCCCGGTGAGGACCTTCGCCACGTGGACTGGAACTTGTTCGCGCGGCACGGCGATTTGCTGGTGAAACGGTTCCAAGAAGAGCAAGACCTTCACATGTTCCTGCTGTTGGATTGCTCACGCAGCATGATGTACGGCTCGCCACCAAAGTTCGATCTGGCGCGTCAGGTGGTCGCAGCGTTGGCGTACGTGGCGCTTGCCGACCTTGATCGCGTCGCCGTGGTCGCGTTCGCCGATGACCTGCGCGCCGATTTTCCGTTGACGCGAGGCAAGGATCGCATCCTCACGCTGCTGAGGTTCCTGGAAGACCTAAAGCCACAAGGCGCAGACACAGACTTGGCTCGCGTGTTCACCGGATTCACGCAGCGACCGCAGCGCCGCGGACTGGTCGTGATCGTCAGCGATCTTTTCGACAGGCATGGCCCTGAACGCGGCTTGGATTTGCTGCGTTTTCGCGGTTACGAGCCGCATGTCATCCAACTGTTCGACCGCTCCGAATCCGAGCCTGATCTGCTGGGAGAGCTTGAACTGCTGGATATCGAATCGGGCGCGGGGCAAAAAGTGACGGTCACCGAGACGGCATTGAAACGCTATCAGCACCTGTTCGATGATTTTCAAACATCCGTTCGCGACTACTGCCGCCGCTACGGAATTGGCTGCACACAGACGTCGTGCGATGTGCCGTTTGATGAACTGATGCTGCGCATGATGCGAACGGCGCGCAAAGTGTGAAACTGGCGACGGGAACCTGATGACAAATCCGACCGCGCTCCTCTGGCTAGGACTCATCGTTCCGGTCGTGATCTTCTACGTCTTGAAGGTCCGGCTGCGACGTGTGCCGGTGTCCACCATCTTATTCTGGCGGCAGATCTACAACGAGCACCAGCCGCGATCGCTGTGGCGTCGCTGGCGGCACCGGCTGTCGCTGCTCGTTCAAATCTTGCTGGTGTGCTTATTGGTGTTGGCATTGACTGATCCACATTTTGCTTGGGAAGTCCGACAGGCGCGGCGCAGCGTGCTGATCGTGGACAACTCGGCCAGCATGACCGCGACCGACGTCACGCCGAGTCGTTTGGCACAAGCCAAAGACTCGGCGAACCTGCTCATTGGCGCGATGCGGTTCGGTGACGAGATCGCCGTGGTGACGGCCGGCGGACGGCCACAAGTCACCTGTGGGTTTTCGAGCCGCAGTCGTCGATTGGTCAGCACGGTGGACGGAATCGCGGCGACGGACAGTCCGACGCATGTGGCCGACGCCGTGGAATTGGCTCGACGGTTACTTGGCCAACGCGACGACGAACACCGTCGCGAGATACTCGTGTTAACGGATGGCGGTCTCGACACAGCCCGTCGCGAAGGCAGTTCGGTCGCGCCGAACAATCAGGCGACTGAACGCGATCAGCCCGAACTGCTGGTGCGACGATTCGGAACTTCTTCCGCCGGAAACGTCGGGATCACGCGATTTCAGGTGCGGCGCAGTCTGATCGATCCGCTGGGTTACGAGATTCTGGTCGAAGTGACAAACCTCTCGGACGAGCCGATTGAAACCCGGTTGGAGATCGACCTCAACCAGGACTTGGTCGACGTGGTTCCGCTTCAACTGGCGCCGGGGCAGTGTTGGAGTCAGACGTTGGAAAAGACCTCGGCCGACGGTGGAGTGTTAGTCGCGAAGCTCGATCACGCGGATCCGCTGGCCGCCGACAATTCGGCGTGGGCCGTGTTGCCACGACGCGATCCTCTGTCCGTCACGCTGGTCACGGAGGGAAATCTCTTCTTGCAAAAGGTATTCGAATCCCATCCGCTGGTACGGCTGACAAACGTGGAGCCTGCCGCGTGGAAGCCGGAGATCGGCAGCACATTGACCGTCTTTCATCGGTTCGTGCCGAAGCGCTTGCCCGCAGGTTCGGTCCTGTTCATTGATCCACGAGCGAGTTGTGATCTGTGGCAAGTTGGCGAGTCGTTGCCAAATCTGATCGTTGGCCGACAAGCAAGCGACTCACCGCTGATGGCTCACGTGCGATTGGACAATGTGCTGATGCCGGAAGCTCGCCAATTAACTTTGGCATCGACCGACGGCGTTCACGTGCTGGCAGCCTCCGTTTCGGGCGATCCACTGCTGCTGACCATCGAGCGTTCTGGAACGAAGTCGCTGGTGCTGACCGTCAACTTGGACGAGGGAGACCTGCCACTGCGGACGGCGTTCCCGATCTTGATGGCGAACGCTCTCACGTGGTTCACCGACAGTCGCGGCGAACTGCGCGAGGCGCTCTCGACCGGCACGACGACACAAGTCCAACTGCCTGCGCTGCGCAACTCGGTCAGTGGCGACACACCGTCGAAATTTGTCGGAACTCACGATCAGCGGTTGTGGTTGCAAGCTCCCGATGGCCGGCGTCAGCCGCTGCCACACAACATCGAGCGGCTAACCTTGGGGCCGTTCGACCAATGCGGCTTATGGAGCCTGGTGGCCGCTCCACCGGGGAAGGCGGAGCTGAACCTTGGCAAATCATCCGAGCCTGTCGCGACGGTCTTGCTGGAACTCGCGTGCAACTTGGCCAACCGCACCGAGTCCGAATTGCGACTCAAGAACTTCGAGATGACCAACGGTTCAACAGCTCCGCTCAGGACGACCTCTTGGGACAATCGACCTGTTTGGTTTGTGTTGGTGCTGCTGGCCTGGCTGCTGTTGGCTCTTGAATGGTGGGCCTATCAGCGTCGGTGGATCGCTTAACCCGAATGACGCACGAAGCGGTAGCTGAATTCGCAAGAATTCAGTGCGTCTATGGACGTTGTGGCTGAATTCTTGCGAATTCAGCTACGACAGAGGCGTCGGTCCTCGTCACGACGGGGAGACAGCCACCTTCGAGTTGTAGTAGTGGCACAAGGCCACGGCGAAGGCGTCGGACACGTCGTGAGGTTCGAGCAGTTGATCCAAGCCCAATTCGGTCTTGATAGCTCGCTGGACTTGGTCCTTCGTGGCCTTGCCGCTGCCGGTCAGCAGTCGCTTGATCTGCGTGGGGGTGTAATGGACAACCGGCACGCTGCAACTCACGGACGTGGCCAGAATGGCTCCGCGTGCGTGAGCCATTAAGAGCGCGGATTTGGGATTGCGAACCAGTGAAAAGACCTGCTCGATCGCCAGCACGTTCGGTCGAAACTCGTCCAAAATCTCGCGCAAGCCGACGGAGATTTCATGCACACGATCCGCCAGCGAGCGTCCGCGCGTGGAACGGATCAAGCCTCCTTCGCACAACACCGGCCCGCGCGGAGAACGTTCCAACAGCGCGTACCCAGTCCGATTCAGTCCGGGGTCGATGCCAAGGTAGCGGACTATAGTACTCATCCGTGAGCCTATCCTTGCTGGTGTCTTTGCCGCACACGGTCGTGGTCAGTCGCAGTGACGAACAGACGTCCGAGCGACCGACAATCAGGCCAGTGCATGTTCCGGCGTCATTAGCCGGCGCCACCGGGACCACCGCCTCGCGCGGGCTTCGCACTCTTTTTCGTGGCACTGGACTTGCCGCCGGATCCGGGCGACGACTTCTTGATGGGATTCATGGCACCCTTCATCGCTTCCATACCACCGCCCGAGGAGTCGGCACCACTGCCACCGGCAGCACCACGGAACTTTTTGGCCATTTGGTCAAGAGCACTGGATGACCCTTGCGCCTGCACCTTGTCCTTGAGATCCTTCCATTGTTCGCGCTGATTTTTGATCGACCGTTCGGACTGAGACTGTTCATCGATCGTCGATTTCGGATCGAGTGTCACCAACTGGCCATAGCGGTCGACCAACAGGGCCTTGTCGACCGTGCCCAAGTTCTTCAACTTCTTGGCGTCGACTTTCAGGTCCGCATGCTCAACCGGGTCAAGTTCAGGAAATGCCGCGGCCACAATGTCAGTCAGCACGCTGCCGGTGAAGACGGACACATCTTCGTCATGGAAACTCTCAGCCGCCGGACGCAGTACTTCGGTCTTGAGGCGACCGCCGACGAATTGGCCAAGCTGCAGCGAGTCCGTTTTGGCCATGATGTATGTGCCGGTGTCGGAGAACCACTGGAAGATGTCAAATTTGGCGGACGGCAATACCATTCCCGCATCGGGGCGGGCGCGGTCGGCCTTGGCCAAGAAGACTTTTTGTTCCTCGCGTACGATCACCGGCGTGGTTGGCTCACTCCAAGGAGTTGTCCGCTGATCACCTTCCGCGTATGCCGCGTCGACCAGCTCCTCGGCCGGCCGCTTGTAGTTCGGATTCCGCAGCACGAAACGGACGCGATAGCGGTACGCATTTCCCGGCGCGACATCAAAATCGAAATAGCGAAAGAGCAAATACTTGCTGAGACGTGCATTGGTGTTCTGCATCTGGGTTCCGACGCTCATCATGGTGTCAAATCCGCCACGGTTCGCCGCATTGATACCCTCGGCACCGCCAATATTTTTCACCATGTTAGCCATCATACTCGACATTCCTCCTCCTCCGCTCATTTGATTGCGGATGCCGCGTACGTCATGCGCCTGGTCCGCAAAACCTTTTCTGCCCTTCTTCTCTTCGAGCTTTCGTGTTTTGGCCTCTTCGATCAACTTCTGATTGATCTGCTCCTGAACCTGCGCCTCTGCCAATTTGAGCTGCTTGATTTTCGGGTGTGACGCGAAACGTTCCCAGGTTCCCGCGACCCGGCGCGGCAACGGCATCGTGAAGACGGCGTCGGTCCATGCCTGATCGACCAGTTCGGTGTCGAAGTCGACGTGATCCAGAACCTCCAACGCGACGTCGATATCCACTGCTTCCCACTTTCCAGACCACGGATCGTTCCCCGTGACGGCCACCTGCCGCTCCAGTTCGAAATCCAGGAATTCGACCAATTCGGCCGCTTTGTTGGTCGATTCATGCATGGCCTTCACGAACTCTTCTATCTGATCCTTCAATGGGAACAGCGACCGCACTGCGACGAAGCGCTGGCCTCGGGCATTGATTTCTTTTTCGGTGACCGTCCCCCTGCCCTGGCTGCCCCCCAAAGCCGACATTGGACCGTCCATGAGACCCTTCATCTGAGCCGTGGCACCACCCTTTGGACCAATGCCAGGGCTCGCCGCGCGCGGGTTCGATTCACTGTTATTTGCGCGGCGCGGCTGGTTGTCGTCATCCGAATCCGCCGACTTTAACGACGGGGTGGCAGCATCCGTCGACTCGCCCACCTTGACCAGCAATTCGTTCTGCGTTTCCGGCGGAAGTTCCTTCATAATGAACCGACCGAACTCCGCGATGGACTCAATCGCAGCCAATAGTCTTGGTTCTTTGACCCGTTCTTGTTGCGGGTACATCGGCCAGAACCAGTTGGTCGAGTACTCGAACCGATCAGGCTCTAACGGCGAGTGCAACTTTTGCACGGCGACGGAAATAGGCTCTCCCGCCGATTCAAATTCCTTCTGACGCTCCGCCGTCCAGGCGGAGGACTTGATGTTATCCTCTCCTTCTTTGACCTTCTTTTGGAATTCCTCCGGCATCTTGTCGTAGCGGCTCCAGCTTGTCCCGGCCAACGAGATCAAGACAAACAGGCCCACCAAGCCCAGCACACCCTTCTCGCCGTGATCCACGGCAAGCTGCTTGTAGTTCAACTCTTTGAGCTTCGCGATCAGGTTCTTCATGACCGACCTCCCAAAAAGGGGCGGAGGGAATTCGTGAAAAATGCTTTCAAACGTTCACTGACGCAATCATTCCGAGGAGGATTTTTCCGAGGCGTCGTCGGCCGGAGTCGTTGGCTTCGCCGGCGATTTGTCCGGAGGTTCGTCGGCATCTTTGGGCTTTGGCGGTACCTCACCGTCCGATTTTTCAACCGGGTCCGATTTTTCAACCGGGTTCGAGCCATCAGTGGCTGGTTTTGTGTCGCTGTCGTCCGTGGACGAATCGGTCGTTGGTTCCAAGGGCTGCTTCGCCACATCCGCGGGAGATGTCGCGGCGACGTCACCCGAAATCGGAGCCGAGGTATTGCTCGGCGTCGTGTTCGGGACCGCCTGGTTGGGATCGACCACCGGTGGTGGGCGATAAAGCGTCCAGACACCGAGAATCGCCACCGAAGCCAAATTGGGATCAGCCATCGCCGATTGAGCCGTCGTGGAATTGGTTCCAGACTTCCCGCTGCCACTTGTCGTCGAAGCCGCACTGGTGGGCGGCGAGAAGGCGCCACCCGTCAATTCATCAGGGGCAGAGACCCCACCCTCGGACGAAAATACCCCGAATTTCTTCGTGCCACCGCTCCCCGGAAATGATTGCCCGGCCATCCCGCCTCCCGGAGACATGCCGGCTCCGGTGTCCGAGTACCACACCTGTTGCACTCGCACGATTTCGACCGGAAACGGAGAATTCATCAATTCGGTCAACAGTTCCGGAACTTTGCGATGATCCAACACCAGTTTGATGTAAAATCCGCGCTGCTTGAACGGCCGAGTTTCGTCGTCGTCGATGTAACGTTTCACATCCGACTTTGTCGCGCCGCCTCCGCTCTTGCCACCGCCCGTGTTACCGGATCCGACAGCACCTTCGGTCGGAGCTCCGGCGCCAATCCCAGACATCATGGACCCACCACCGCCCCCACCCTCTGACGCGACCAGGAACTCCTCTGCCACCGCGATTTCCGCCGAGCCGGCGGTGGTGGTGCTGGTTTCCGATTTCTTCATTGCACCAAAGTTCCCCATCGCCTGGCCAAGTCCGCTTTCCCCAGAAGAACCGGTTGACGGTGCCGTTCCCGAATCGCCGCCGGCTCGGGATCCGCCGAACAGCAGGATCTTCCCCAGTTGCTTGATGAACGCGTCCGTCTGCGACTGCGAATTGGCATTCACGCGAGCGATCGCGCCGAGCAATTCCGTCTGCAACCAGATGTCTTCCTGACAAGCCCAAATCTCGTCAAACGAGGGAGCGATATTCTCCCACCGCGACGGACTCACCTGATGCAGGTCGCTCAGGTTGAACGCCATCTTGCGGCGTTTATCCGAGTCGCGGAGGTTGCCTCGCGCGTCATCCAAAGGATCGACGATCTCCCACAGTCGAAAAATCTCCGGCGTGTAATCGTGGATATATTTGTACGGCACATCGGTGCCACCCTGCTCCGCTGAAACCTGCTTGAAGTACTCCGCGTTCTTCATGACTCCGGCGATGTCCTGCGGCCAGCGCTGGCGTTTCTTCTGCTCCAGCCAAAGATCATTGTTGGCCCGGACGTTGGCGAGCTTTTCTGCCTCGTTCACCGCGTTCAGTTTGTTGGTCCACTGATCGTTCGGACATTCGACACCCGTCGGAATTGCTTTGAACACGTCCTCCAACTTCTTCCAACGGCCCGCAATCTCCGCCGCGAGTTCTCCCTTGGTCATAAAATAACCAACGACGGGCAGGATCAGCGCGAGGCCGAACAAAAACCAGAACTTGTGGGCGAGGATCGGCTTGAGTTTGTCCATGACAACCTCGATCAATCGAAGGAATTCATTCGTTTTCGTCACGGGCCTGACGACACGTCAGGCGTGAACCATCGTTTCGTCTCGAAAATGTTATTTTTTCATTTCATCATTTTCTGCCGGCTTCAGACGATCGTCATTCACCCGTTTGGATGCCGGAGTCGGAATCCACACAAACTGGATCGTGAAGTCCGTCCGGTCGATCATCTTCCTCTCGGAACTTTCTCCCTCTTTCTTCTGGCTGTCTGACGCCCCTGTCTGCGAGGGCGACGTGTTCGTCGGCATGGGGTTTCGTCCAAAACCACCGCCGAAACCGCCCGCGGCTGATTTCGTGGCTCCTCGTCGCGCCTTCGGACCCTTCGGGTAGTACTCCTGCTTCTGGTACAGCTTCTGGGTGACGACGCAGGCATGCGAAATTCCCAGTTTTCGCACCGGCGTGGGTTGCGAGGTTCCCTGCTGCCGCATCTCAAAGGAATTCAGGTTCTTCACAAGGGTGTGATTGACGAACGCGATGCTCTGCTGCTGGGGATCTTGGGGATCGTGGCGGAAATGCTCGCAGACGAGTGTGAAGACGTAACCGGCCCCGGACGGGCCACTTTCTTTGTCGCTCGCCAACATCCCTCTGAACGCCGGCTCATTGTTGGCTTTGACGTCTTCATACCACTTACCGACGTTCGCATACTTCTTCGTCGAGACACTCTTGACGTTCACGCGGTTCTTCAGCGTGACGTCTTCCACATCTTGCTGGTCAGCCACGTCCCGCGGCAGCGATTCATTGATGGCTCGATAAACCTCCAGCCACAGCTCGCGCACATCCAAGTTCGTGACCAGCTTGTCACCGGCGTCCTTGAGTTTAGTGTTTTCCGACTTCGCCTTGTCGAAATTATCTTCGTTCCCTTTCTTAAGCGTTTGCAGTTTCGTGACGTTCTTTTCGGCGTCGCTAAAACGCCTCTCGCTGACGGAGTTGGCCACGTTGCTGTAACCAGCCGTCGACATTGCCAACCCGGCCAACAAGCTGGCAGCCGCGGTGACCGCCCAGGGTTTTTTGCGGCGAATCTTCCGCGCGAACGCGATCTCCTTCGGTAACAGCGTCGTATGAATGCGTGTCTGCCGCAGAGCCTGCAACGCCAAGCCGTAGGCGACCGAGAAACTCAGCACGTTCTCTTGGAAGAGCGGCGCGTTGAGCACCGCGTCGCCGACCGCCGCTTGAAATGTCTCGACTCGCTCGACTTCGTACTGCAAGTTTTGCTGCAAGAACTTTTGCAACCCCGCCAGTTTGAACCCATTCCCCGCGCCGACGATCTTGGTGATCTTGGCCTCGCGGTTGACGCTGGAAAAGTACCCGATCGAACGCTGAATCTCCGCGACATAATCGTTGAACACAGGCCGCAACGCTTGAAACACGGCCCGCGGATCGGGAGCTTTCGTGGCGTTGCACTTGAGATGCTCGGCCTTCGCGAAGGTCAGCTTCATTTCCTTCGTCAAGGCGCGAGTGAAATGGTTGCCGCCGATCGGCACATTGCGAATCCAAATCTTATTGCCGTTGGTCACCAACAGCGTCGTGTTGTCCGTCCCCATGTCCAGGACGATCATGAAGTCAGTTTCGCCTTCGAGAATTTGCCCCGGACGCAAACCGATTTGGTCGTAGCACAGGAAGTTATACAGAGCCAATGGCGCGAGCTGGATCAGTTCGATCTCGGTTTTTTGCGCGAGGAACGGCTTCAGTGCCCCATGAATGCCTTCCTTCTTCATGGCGAACAAACCAACCTCGGCGCCGAGCATATAGCCGCTTTCTTCGACACCGCCGCCCAACGTCTGATAGTCCCAAATCACATCTTCCAGTGCGAACGGGATCTGCTGCTTGGCCTCGTACCTGACGATCTCGTCGACCTTACTGGACTCGACGGGCGGCAACTGAATAAATCGCGTCAACGCTGACTGGCCTGGAACGCTGATTGCGATCAGATCCCCTTTCGTCTCGTTGCGCGACAAGAACGTGCTCAACGCGGAGTTGATCAGGTCATCTGGCACGGCGTCAGGCTGGCTGAGAATCTTCGCGTGCGGGATGTAGTCGAATGCCACCGCGATGACCTGACTGGCCGCCGAGGCATACCGCAGGCGAATCGCTTTCAGCCCCGCTTGACCAATATCAATGCCCCAAACGGCTTGATTGTCCGCCATACGACGTCACCTTGTGCAGCGAATTGAGGTGCAACGAATGAGTTTCCAAAAGGCTATCAGAGCGATTTCCAGCCCGTCAACCAAGAACCTTACACCCGCACGCCTTCCGGACGGAACCATCAGACAAAAAAAGGTGGCCACTGGTTCCCGAAATTTCCCGAAAGTCCTCAAGACCGGCGAAACGGTATCGCGATGACGACGTCTTGTGTTCGATGCTGCCGGTGAGTTCTGGCCTTGTGTGCAAATACACACGTCAATGGCTTCGGCCACGCGACCATTTCGACCAGGGACAGGTTAACATGCCGGTCTCCCGCTCCCGCCAACCATCGAGAACGACGCCCCCGATCGCTCAAACCATGACGCTCAACGACGTTGTCATCCTGATCCCCAGCCACAGCCTCGAAGACTTTCCAACCGACTTGGGTGAAAAGCCGGCCGAGGGATTGCTCAATGCCTTCGCCGTCGCGTGGCATCCGTGGGTGTTGGCGCAGACTCGCTCGTTACCTGGGTGGCATCGAGCCGACTCTCCGCCTGAGCCAACCGCCAACCGGCTGATCATCGTTCCGACCACTTGCGAAGACCGTCTGCCGGGCGACTGGGTTTCCCGTCAACGCGAAGCCGGTTCGAGCGTGGTGACCGGAGTGACTCGTCGTGACGAGATGTTGCAACAAATGTTCGCGGCTTTCCCAACATCCGCGACCGACCGCACAATCCAAGAGGCAACACCGCCAAGCCAGACAAACTCGGCGGCGGGTGAAGAAGCCTCTGCAGCGGCAACGTCGCCCGATCAATTGGATCAAGAGCTTGTCGCCGACTTTCTGGCGTTGGGCACGACGCACTTATTGGTCGAATTGTTATCGCGGCAGATGCATTACTTCGGCGAGATCGACGAGATGCGTCTGCGGCGCGAAGCGGTCGCGGCCGCAGAGGCCTTGGTCGGCGGACGACTCGATGACGTGAAGCTCCGATTGTCCGCTTGCTTCGAGGCGTTGCACGAAGCTCGAGAGCGATACTACCCGACCGATTCATACTTGATCGACCTCTGCTTGCTCGTCCCGAAGATGGCCAACGACAGCCTGACGCAAGTGCTGTCCGACACGAAGCCGGTCTGTTTCCTGGTAACCGCCAGTGACGCCGAGGAAATCGCGCGTGACAAACCCGAAATCGCGAAGTTGCTGCGTGAGGCCTGTTTGCGCGAGTCCGCCGAAATCATCGGCGGCGAGTGGCGTGAGGTGCCGTCGCCGATCATGCCGCTGGAATCGGTCTTGTTCGACATCCGCAAAGGCCAACAGACGCTTCGCCGCCTGTTTCGCCACGAACCGACGACGTGGGGACGTCGCCGTTTCGGATTATCTCCGCTCGTCCCGTTGCTGGCGACACGCTGCGGCTACACGGCCGCGCTGCACTTCCTGCTCGACGATGGCATCTATCCCGACTCCGAATCCAGCCGCATGCGTTGGGAGGGTTGCGACGGCACGACGATCGACGCGATTTCGCGCTTGCCGCTCGCGGCGGAAAGTGCGACCAGCTTCTTGCGACTGCCGCAGCGACTGTCCGAAACGATGCAGCAAGATCAGGGAGCCGGCCTGATTCTTGCCCGTTGGCCCGACGTGAAGAATGTCTTCTTCCACGACCTGGTGCGCGGACAGAAATACTCACCAGTGTTCGGCCGGTTCATCACCTTGCGAGAATTCTTTGAACGGACTGACTCGCCGCTGCGGCACTCGAAGTATGAGGCTGGCGAATACCTCGCCCCGTTCCTCACCCGCTCCGTCGCCGCGCGGGAACCCAATCCGATCAGTCGTTTCGCCGAGCATTTCGCCCGGCGACAGCAATTCGATTCGGCCACGTGGCTGCGTGACGTCGCCGCCGCGCTGCGAGGCCGCCGACTCCACGAATTCGCTAACGACTCGCTCGAACAATCCATCGAAGCCACCGGTCCGGACGCGGTCGAAGACACGAGTGCAACGACTAGTGCGAGCGGCGGCGAACATGAGGATCTTGCTCCCTCTCCCCCCCGGGGAGAAGTCGGGAGTGAGGGGCCGTCAGAGTCTGCGTCGCCCCCGAAGAGATCCCCGAAAGCAACGGCTGATGCGGCCATCGGCGAACTCTCGGCAACCGCACAACAACAACTCGCCGACACGATCCTGCACGGTACCATCGAAAAAAAGCCCGGAATGCTGATCCTCAATCCGCTAAGTTTCACTCGCCGAGTTCCCGTGACCTTGCCCAACAATCTGCCGCTGCCCGCGATCACGGGAGGTGCGAAGGGCGTCCATCAAAGTTTTGCCGCCGGCCTCGTGCCGGCCCGCCCTAACATCGCGTCAGCGGGCGATGCCGCTTCAGCCACAAGGGCCGACGCGACAATCTTGGTCGACGTGCCGGGCTGCGGCTTCGTCTGGCTGCCCGTACCGCAAAGCGGAACCAATGCCGAGGGCAAGGATGCGGACGCGAACATCAAGACACCGCTCGTTGAAGACAACGTCCTGCGGAATGAATTCTTCGAGGTCCACATCAATCCCGAAACCGGCGGGATCCAGCGACTGAAAGAATACGGCCGCAAGCCGAATCGACTCAGCCAGCAACTGGCCTTTCGGTTTTCTCGCGAGCGGACCGTGACCGTCAGTGATGGCGACAATAACTTCGAGGAAAAGACGTTTTACTCGGAGACTCACGGTCGCGGCATCGAGGTCATCAGTCGCGGTCCCTATTACGGCGAGGTCCGAACCGCAGGCGACATCGTTGATCAAAAAATGAATGCCGTACTGGCCACGTTTCGACAAACGTTCCGGTTATGGCGCGGACGACGAATCCTCGATATCGACATCGAGTTGGACAACGTCAAAATGCCCGACGGCGATCCATGGTCGAACTACTTTGGCGTACGCTGGGCGTGGGCGGACACCACCGCGGCCTTGACGCGATCCGTTTTGGGGACCACTCAGCCGATCGGGCAAGAGCGTTTCGATAGCCCGTACTACTTCGAGATCGCTGACAGCGACACGCGCACCACGATCATTCATCACGGCCTGCCGTTTCATCGCAAGACCGGCCGCCGCATGCTTGATTCCTTGTTAATCGTCGAAGGTGAAACTCGTCGGCGGTTCGGATTTTCAATCGCCGTCGAGCGTCCGTATCCGCTGCAAGCGGCGCTCGACGCGATGTGTCCGGCCTTCGTCGTACCGACGGAAGTCGGGCCGCCCCGTTGTGGCGCGACCGGTTGGTTCTTTCACGTCGATGCTCCGAATGTGCAACTCACGCGGCTCACTGACTTGATGGACGAACCGCGCGCCGACCGCGAATCATGGGAGCTCGACGAATCCGCTGGCCCGCCCGCCGGCAGCGGTTTCGCGGTACGCTTGCAAGAAACGGAAGGACGTCGACAAAGTGTCGCCTTGCGATGCTTTCGAACTCCGTTACAGGCGCGGCAGCGAGATTTCATCGGCCGTACGATTAGCAAGCCGACGATTGACGGCGACGTCGTGCGACTGGAACTGAATCCGTTCGAGATCAGCGACGTCGAACTTCGATTCGATCCACCGCCGCAGGACGTGAACAAGATGACCTCGTCGGAAACGAGCGACTGAACTCCTAGCTTGTAGCGCGGCTAAGCCGCAACCAAATGGTGGAGGATTTTCGATTGCCGATTTTTGATTTTTGATTGAACCGCAGTTCGCATTCTCAATCCAAAATCAAAAATCGCAAATCTGACGAAGGCGAGCAAACGATGATTGTGACGATCGACGGCCCCGCCGGATCGGGAAAGAGCACAGCGGCTCGCGGGCTGGCCCGGCGGTTACAGTTTGATTTTCTCGACACCGGAGCGATGTATCGCGCCGTGGCGTGGCGTTGCTTGCAAGCGGGGCTCGATCTGCATGACGAATCCGCTGTCGCCACCAGCGCCGCCGCGATGCAACTGCGGCTCGATGAACACAACGTCATTGTCGATGGACAGGACGTCACGACGGCGATCCGCCGTCCTGAAGTGTCGCACAGCTCTTCGATCGTGGCGTCGAATCCGGCCGTGCGGCGTGAACTGGCGGCTCGGCAGCGCGAGTACGCCGAGGGCCGCAATGTCGTGACCGAAGGACGCGACCAAGGAACCGCCGTCTTCCCGAACGCCGAGTGCAAGTTCT